>DASSNZ010000093.1:0-5131 GCA_035701135.1 Verrucomicrobiia bacterium | reverse complement strand
GAATGTGCCAGGTGCTGCTCGCCGCGGTTTCGTCCAGGTCGAGGCCGAGGTGAATCGCGCAGCGGACTTTTTGCAAAGCGTCGCCGAATTCAAAATCCGCCGGCGCGTTGTAAACCGGATTTCCGCCGAGAATAAAAAGCGTCTGCGCCGCGCCCGATTTCATGTCGTCGGAAAGTTCGCGCAACGACTGGAGTTGATTGACCGCGCGCGCTTCGGCGGATTCGGAATAAGAAATGGTTTGTCCTTCGTTGCCCGACTTTTTGTTGATCCAATGCGCCAGCGCGTGAACTTCCGGCGGCTGCCATTCGCCGGTCATGACAATGCTTTTGCCGCGATGGTTTTGCAGATCGCGAACAACGGCGGAAATCCAGGAATCCAGTCTCGCATCTCGAATTTCGAGTTTTGAATGGGTCGTCGCGCCGAGCCGCCGCGCGATTTCGCGGGCGACAGTTTCGATTTCGCCGCTGCCAATCGGCAGCCGATGATCGGCCATCATTCCGGTAATCGTCGGCGTGCTTTCGGCGACATAAAGCCGGTTCATTTCGTTCCGGCCGGCGCTCACGCGGCGTCCATCGGTGAACTGGCGCGTGTAACGAAGCCGCTGCGGATGCGTGTAAAGAAAATCGGATTCCAGCGAAACAATCACGTTCGCCTGGTCGAAGTGATGATGCGTTTCGACAATTTCATTGAACGCGAGCCGCGCGCCTTCGCGAAGATTGTCGCGCGAGATCGGATCGTATTGATGCCATTTTGCCTTCGGAAATTTTTTCAACAGAGCATTCAGTTGCGCGGCGAGGGTCGGCGACGTGATGGTTTCCGTGAGAAAACGCAATCCTTCGCCCTGATTTTCTTCGTGTTCGCGGACGAGTTCGTTCAGGTCGGCGAGAAAATCCGCCCAGGTGCTGACTTCGCCGTTGTGCGCGACGGATTGCGAGCGGTCGGGATCGTACAAATCCAGAATTGAAGCCTGCATCCAAATGCTCGAAGCGCCGAGCGCGGCGGGATGCTCCGGACTGCCGTCCACTTTGATCGGATGCCCTTCGCGGTTTTTCACGAGCACGCCGGTTCCGTAACCGCCGAGCAACATCGTGGTGGCGTAATAAAGCGGATCGCCAAGCACGAGTTCATCTGGCTGGGTGACGTAAGGCAGAATTTCCCGATTGGGCTGTTTGGTGCAGGCGCTCAATCCGGCCAGCGCGAGCGACGCGGCGGCGACTTTCAGGAAACTTCGCCGGTTGATGCCGTCTTCCCAGACCGAGGCGCCGTCGGGAAATTCGCGATGCAGCATTTCGGTGAATTCCGGCGTTTCCGCGACTTCATCGAGGCTGCGCCAATATTGCTGGCCGCGAACGCCGTTGAGTCTGGCGCGCACGGCGGCGAGATCAATCGCGCCGCGCCCGTTGCGTCCGTGATCGGCCTGCGATGGTTTGCTGGAATTCTTGTTTTCGCCGTTTCCTTCCGGGACGCGCCGCGAATTATTTTTGTTGTCAGGATTACGTTTGCTGTTCATCGGTGACACATGCTGCAGTCGCGCAATTGTTGAAGGCGGTTGGTGCTGATGTGGTATTGGGCGAGCAATTTTTCGCCGACCTGGAGCTGATTGGGCGGCGGTTGCCATTCGGTATTATAAATCTGGTCGCGCGGGCGGATGAATTTCTGCGGCGCTTCATGGCAATCAATGCACCAGCGCATGTAAAGCGAATGCGCTTTCCAGGTGATCGGCATTTGGTCCACCGGCCCATGGCAGGTCGAGCAGCCGATTCCTTTTTGCACGTGAATGCTGTGGTTGAAAAAAACGAAATCCGGAATCTGGTTCACGCGCTTCCATCGAATGGGTTGTCCGGTCGCCATGCTTTCCCGCACCGGCTCGAGAACGGGCGCGTCTTTCCAGACCTGCGAATGACACGTCATGCACGTTTCGGTGGGCGGCAGGCCGGCGAACGACGATTTCTCAACGGACGTGTGACAATAACGGCAGTCAAGCCCGAGTCCGGCGACATGATGTTTGTGGCTGAACGGCGCGGGCTGCGCGAGCGGGACGTTCACTTCCGTGGTGTAAGGCGAACGATAGATGGCATAGACAACGCCCCACACACCAAAGAACGACACGAATAACGAAACCAATGACGCGCGTGCAATGCTGTTGCTGCTTTTAGCGAAAATCTGTGCCATCTCACTTTCCTTCGGAAAAGAATCCGAGCCCGGTTCAGAAAAAAAAGCGTGGCTATCATCGCACCGTTCGGAATTGTTTTAAGTGGGGCAATCTCCCCATTCTGATTTCCAACCTGCGGAGAAATCGGATTTACAATTCCGGATGAAATCGCCGGATGAGCGGTTTGATCGTCAGTCCCTGAACCAGGATTGAAAAAATCACGACGATGTAAGTG
This sequence comes from Verrucomicrobiia bacterium, assembly GCA_035701135.1. Classification (GTDB taxonomy): domain Bacteria; phylum Verrucomicrobiota; class Verrucomicrobiia; order Limisphaerales; family DASXHY01; genus DASXHY01. The sequence continues at coordinate 2,744 of DASSNZ010000093.1, read as the reverse complement.
ATCGCCACCAGCAGATTTTTTTCCTCGCCCGCGGGAAGCGAGAGCGCGAGCGCCACGGGAATTCCACCGCGCAATCCGCCCCAGGTCATGATCGTGATTGCGCCGCGGGTGAAACTCCGCGCGGTGCGAATCACTCTGACCGGAACGAGCACGCCCGCGTAACGCGCCAGCAATAATACAGGAATCGCCGCAAGCCCGGCCTTGAACCATGGTCCGGTGAATTTCAGGAACAACACCTCGATTCCGATCAGCACGAACAACACGGCATTTAAAATCTCGTCTATCAATTCCCAGAACGTGTCCAGGTTCGCGCGCGATTTTTTCGACATCGCGAATTGCCGGCCTTGATTTCCTATGATCAATCCCGCGACGACAATCGCGATCGGCCCGGAAATTCCAAGGGCCGACGCCAGCGCGTAACCGCCGGTCACGAGCGCGAGCGTGAGCAGAATTTCGACCTGGTAGTTGTTTACACTTTTCAACATCAGGAACGTGATCCATCCAACAATCAATCCAAACACTGCGCCGCCCGCCGCTTCTTTCAAAAAGAACAGAACGACATTTGCGGCGGAAACGCCGCCGCCCTTGAACGCGATTGCTGAAAGCATGATGAACGCGATGACGCCGATGCCGTCGTTGAACAACGATTCGCCTGCGATTTTGATTTCAAGGCTTTTCGGGACCTTGACCGTTTTCAAAATCGCGAGCACCGCAATCGGATCCGTCGGACTGATCAGCGCGCCAAACAAAAGGCAAAACGGATAGCTCAGGCCGATTTCCAAAAACCGGAGCACGAAATAAAGACCGGTTCCCATGATAAACGTGGACAAAACCACACCGATGGTTGCCAGCGAAAACACCGCGAATTTTTCCTGCGCGAGATCGCTTAAATTGATGTGCAACGCGCCGGCGAACAGCAGAAAACTCAGCATTCCGCGCATAAGCGTCTGGTCGAATTGAAAATCCTTGAGCAGTTGAATCACCAACTTTTCAAAATCCACGCCCAGGTGTTGCAGTCCGATCAATCCGAGCGAAAGAGCCAGCGCCATCAGCATCACGCCGATCGTCGTAGGCAGTTTCAGAAAGCGGTAATTCAGATAGCTGAAAATCGCGGTGAGCGTGATGAGCGCCGCGAAAAGTTGAAAACCACTCATGCGAAAACGTCTTTCCAACCCGCCGCGCGCGCAAGAGACGGAAATTCCCCGAGAAATATTTTAGCTTCCTTGATGTTTCTCGTGCGGCAGAAATCCGAATGGCGAAATCCGAAATCCGAAATAAAATCGAATTCCGAATCGGTCAGCCGGGTTTGACGGAAGTTTGACGTGGAATTTGATTCGAAGCTTTTCAAAAGCATTTCATCGCGCGCGCAATGCTTCTTCTTCGATTTCGAAATTCGAACTTCTTTCGGATTTCGGAATTCCGATTTCGTGGAACTTTGATTTTATTTGAATTGAATTGCGCCCGGTTTGGCGGACCGGGTTCGTTGACACCCTCCAGACCCGCTGTTAATTTGCGCCCTCTTTTGCGATGGATTACAAAAACACATTGAATTTGCCGCGCACGGATTTCCCGATGAAGGCCGATCTCGTCGCGCGGGAACCGCAGCGTTTGAAGAAATGGGAAGCCGCGGAGCTTTACAAAAAAATCCAGGCCGCGCGCGCCGGGGCGGAGAAATTTATTTTGCACGACGGTCCGCCGTTCGCCAACGGCGACGTTCACATCGGCACGGCGCTGAATAAAATTCTGAAAGATTTCATCGTCAAATATCACACGTTGCGCGGAAAAAGCGCGCCGTACGTTCCGGGCTGGGATTGCCATGGTTTGCCGATTGAGTTCAAGGTTTCCCAGGAAATCCGAAAACGCGCTGTCGGCGTTTCGCCGGCAGACCAGACTTCAGCCGGAACGTCCGGCAAGATGCCGGAGGCACCTTCGGAATTTTCTCCCGTCGAGATTCGCAAAGCGTGCGAAGCGTACGCCCGGAAATACATTGACCTTCAGCGCGAGCAATTCAAACGGCTCGGCGTGTTGGGCGATTGGGAAAATCCTTATCTGACGCTCAACAAGGAATACGAAGCGGACGAACTGCGCCTGTTCGCGAACATCGTGGAGCAAGGATTTGTTTATCGCGGGAAGAAACCGGTTTATTGGAGCATTCCGTGCCGCACCGCGCTCGCGGAAGCGGAAGTGGAATACAAAGACCACGTCAGTCAGAGCATTTATGTGAAGTTCCCCGTCGTCGGCAAAGAAAAAACGTTCGTCGTGATCTGGACGACGACGCCGTGGACGTTGCCGGCGAATTTGGCCGTGGCCTACAACAAAGAATTTCAATACGTCAGCGTCAACGTCGGCGACGAAAATTATATTCTGTTTCGCGGTTTGCTTCCGGTCGTTGCGGAAAAATGCGGTTGGACGAATTACACTGAAACGCCGTTTCCGACGGAACAACTCGCGACGCTCCAGTATCAGCATCCGTTCATCAAACGCACCGGGAAATTGTTCGCGGCGGAATTCGTCACGAGCGACACGGGAACCGGATTTGTTCACATCGCGCCGGGACACGGATTGGACGACTACAATCTCGGACGCCAAAACGGTTTGCCGATTTATTCGCCGGTGGATGACGACGGCAGGCTGGCTTATTCAAATGAATTGCCGGTTGAACAGCAAATGCCCGCCGAGATGATCGGCAAAACCATTTTGGAAAAACACGACAAGAGCGACGCGAATGAAATTGTTCTGCATTA
>DASSNZ010000092.1:0-2888 GCA_035701135.1 Verrucomicrobiia bacterium | reverse complement strand
TGCGTCAAGTTTTGGAGTCAAATCGCCGACGTTGAATTCGGATTGGATTTTTGTGAATGGACTGGCTGGCGTCGGTTACACAGCGACGAATGATATTGTGAATGGCGCGGGAACGGCGGGGGACCAGATTTGGAAATGGATTAATTTGTCCCAGTTTACCGGTAATTCCGATTTCACCGTTGGCGCTGGCGATTTAACCCAGACGTTTCAAATTGGCGCGCGCGAAAATGGATTGGACATGGATAAATTCGTGTTTGGGTCGGCTGGAACTGAGTTTACCGTAGCCGATTTGGACAGTGGAATCCTGCATAATCCAGTGATTAACACGAACACTTTTCCCGGCCCGGACGGAATCGCATTTCATCGTTTCAGCGCAATGAGCAATGGTCTCAATCTGGATGGAGCAAATCCCGCGGCGGGATTGACACTGATCAATGGCGTTCTGTGCGGAACCACCCTCAACGGCGGAACGCAGGGAAACGGCGTGGCTTTTTACATGAGCCTGGACGGAACGAACTTTAGCGCGTTTCAGTCTTTTGCCGGCGCTCCGGAAAGCGCAAATCCGAAAAGCGATCTGATGATTTCAGACGCCGGTTTTTTTGGAGCGAGTCTGGCCGGCGGAAACAACGACGTCGGCGCGGTTTTTTCTGGTAACACGAATGGCGATTTTTCAATACTTCAAAACTTCTCCGCCGTTTCCGCTGACAACGCGACGAATTTCGGCGGGGCAAGTCCAGGTGAATTGATTTTGTCTGGAAACACGCTTTTCGGAACGACCACGGCAGGCGGAGTCTCGGGCAACGGCACGATTTTTTCCCTTTCCACCAACGGTGCCGGGTTTGCCGTTCTTCACGATTTCAGCGCACTGGATTGCAATTCCGGAACGAACGCCGACGGAGCTTTTGCTTGCGGCAACTTGATCATTTTGGACAAGACGATTTACGGGACGGCTTCATCCGGCGGCAATGGAGGCGCGGGCGTTATATTTTCGCTCGGCACGAACGGAACGGATTTCACCATTCTACACAGCTTCGAATCTTTGGATGCGGATTTCGCCACGAATTCGGACGGCGCGTTTCCGGTCGGAGGTCTGGTTCTATCGGACGGCACTCTTTACGGAACGACGATGGCGGGTGGGGCGGGCGGCGAAGGCGTGATTTTTTCCGTTGGAACAAACGGACTCGGATTTTCTGTGCTGCACCATTTTGCCGCGATAGATTCAGTGACCGGAAAAAATTCGGATGGCGCCTCGCCTTGCGCGGCTTTGACGTTGTCGGGCGGTTATCTTTTCGGAACAACTGCCGCCGGCGGCGCGAATTCCAGTGGAACGGTTTTTTGCGTGAGTACGAACGGATTGAAGTTTCAGACGATTCACGCTTTCGCGGCGCTGGATTTTCCGAGCGGCACGAATCGCGACGGCGCGTTTCCGGTTGCAGGGGTTTTGCCGATTGGCAGTTCATTGTACGGCACGACATTCAGCGGCGGGCCTGGCGGAGTTGGAACGGTTTTCAATGTGCCTGTTCCGCCTCTTCCCGCGTTCATCACAAAAATCGGCTACGAAAATGGAAACGTGAAACTACGATTTCTCGGAACTCCAAAATCAACCAACATCGTTCAGGCGACGAGCGATCTGGCATTGCCCGTTTTATGGCACACTATTTCCACAAATGTCGCCGATGATACGGGCGCGTGGCAATTTATGGAAAACTCCACTGACTTAACGCGGTTTTATCGTTCTTATGCACCTTAAAAACTTCATTGCTCTGTTTGCGATCACCATCTGCTGCGCTCAACTCAATTCAACCGCGGCTGAAGGCCATTGGGTCACAACGTGGGGTTGCGGCCCTCAATTGACCGAACCTGGAAACTTGCCGCCGGTGCCGCTGGCCAACAGCACATTGCGTCAATTCGTTCATACCACGATTGGTGGAAAACATTTGCGCGTGCGGCTGTCCAATGCGTACGGCACGGATCCTGTGACGATCAATCTTGCGCATGTGGCGTTGGCCGCGGGCGCGGGCAGCGCCGGCGACGGAGAAATCAACACGAACACCGACAAGGCGCTTACGTTTCACGGCGCGCCTTCAACTGTGATTCCGCCCGGCGAAGCGGTTCTTTCGGATCCGTTGGATTTTGATCTTCCCGCGTTGACGAATCTTGCCATCACGATTTATTTCGGAAAAATTTCAGCAACCACGATCAACGGTCATCCCGGCTCGCGCACGACATTTTTCATCAAACCCGGCAATGTGATTTCGGACGCGGACATGACGGGAGCGTCGAAAGCCCAACACTGGTATATCATCACGGGTGTGGAAGTTCTCGCGGACAGTTCGGCCGGAGCTGTCGTGACGTTGGGTGATTCGATTACGGACGGGCGCGGTCCGGCGGATAATACCAACGCGCGGTGGCCTGATGATTTTGCGCGGCGTCTGAACACCAACGCGCCGACCGCGAATGTTGCGGTCGTGAACATGGGCATTGGCGGCGGCACTGTGCTTTTCGGCGGCCTTGGGCCGACTGCGTTGAAACGTTTTGATCGCGATGTGCTTGGGCAGAGTGGAGTAAAATGGCTCATCGTATTTGAAGGTGTGAATGACATCGGCGGCAATGCCAATGCCGCCAATCTGATCGCTGCCTATACGCAATTCGCCAACAAGGCTCACGCGCATGGCATTCGCGCCTACGGAGCGACGATTACGCCGTTCGGAGGAAACGGCTATTATTCGGTTTCCCACGAAGCGGTTCGCGAGGCAGTGAACCAATGGTTTCGCACCAATTCGATTTACGATGGCGTGATTGATTTCGATGCGGCGGTGCGCGATCCGGCGAATCCGACGAAATTTCAAGCGGCATTCTTCGCCGGGCCGTTTGCCAATGATTGGCTG
>DASSNZ010000091.1:0-9446 GCA_035701135.1 Verrucomicrobiia bacterium | reverse complement strand
CATCTGAAGAAAACCGCCGTTGAAACGACGCCGGAAGAATTCAACGCCGTTCTCCAGACCCATGTCGTCGCGGCGTTCAGCCTCACGCGCGCGGTATTGCCGGAAATGATCCGGCGCAAACACGGAACCATTTTGTTCACGGCGTCCATGGCGTCGCTCTTTGGGATTCCGCTCGTGCTGGCGTATTCCGCGGCCAAAACTTCCTATCTGGGAATTGTCCGGTCGCTTGCCACCGAGGTTTCCGCCCATGGAATTCGTGTCAACGCCATCGCGCCAGGCTGGATTGAATCGGACATGCTGCGCAAGGCGCTCAACGGTGACGCGATGCGCCAGAAGAAAATTCTCGAACGCACGCCGATGAGCCGTTTTGGCGACCCATCGGATGTGGGCTGGGCGGCAACGTATCTGTGTTCGCCCGCCGCGCGTTTTGTCACAGGCGTCATTCTTCCGGTGGATGGCGGCGCAAGCATCGGTTTCTGATCGCAACCGCTTCGTGAAAACCGTTTCACTTTTCCGAAACGGAAATAAATTCGCGTTACTTTTTGACTGTCGGATTTGCCCAGACCGATTGCGCGCGGGTTCTTCGTCCGGCACTGCTCGTGGATCGCAAGGTCAATTTCTGAATTCCCGTGATGTCAACTTCAACCGGTTTCGCTTCCGAACCCCTCACGGAACCGCTGCGCCATAATTCCTTGCCATCGCCGAGCACGATGAATTCCGCGGCCGAATCGCCTGAACTATTTTCAAGTCCGGCCAGAGCGGAAAACGTTTTGTAAAGTCCTTTCAAATCAAATTCAGCTTCGGAATTGACGAACGCTCTCAACGCATGTTCGTAATGGTTCTCGCCAATGACCGCCGGTCCGCCGGAAAGCATTTCGTCAATTTCAAATCCGCGCCAGCGCCCGGTTGAATGAAGCGGTTCCAATTGGGTCAACGACAATTCAGCCGGAACCATGGAGGCAATCGAAAATTTGATTTGGGCGCTTCGGACGCTTTCCCGTCCGTCCTCCGCCACCGTTTTCACGCGCGCGGTGTAGTTGGTGAGCGGATTCAGCCCGCGCACCGGAAATTCAGCCATCGGCGTGTAGCCCAGAAGCTCGTCGTTCAGATACACCTGGTAACCGGAGTTAAGATAGTATTGCTCGCGCCAGCTCAGGTTCACGCCGTCCAGCCCGGCTCGCTCGACGGAAAGGCCGGCGGGTTCGCTGGGTGGAAAATGGTAGGCGTCCGAAGGTTCGAATTGAATTTCCCATTTGACTTCGGTTGTTTTCGGCGAAGTAAAACGCACCGCCGCCCAGCCCTGGTGATTGAAAATTTCAACAGGCAATTTGTGAAAGCCTCTTCGCGCGACGGCTTTCGCGACGGTAAAATTCTTTCCGCGCGGGAAAACAAACCGGAGTTCGTAGGGATCGTCTTCGACAACTTTGCTGGTTCCGTCAAAAGCATTTCCGTTTTGGTTGATGGCAGAAATATCCACCCAGCCTTGCGTGATGTGGCGGCTGGTCGAGATGAGTTGAATCCTGTCCGAATCGGGCAACAGTGTCAGGACCCGGCAGCTTGTGGGAGAAACCTTGATTGCAAATCCCGCAGGCCATGCGCCGAGGTATTCCTTGTTCCAGAAATCAAAAACGTGAACCGGTTTGTCCGCCGGCAGTCCAAGCTCCTTCCAGTCCAGGCGAATTTGTTCCGCCTTGTCCGTCCCGAAATTAAAAACTCCGACCACATCGTATTTGCGTCCGAGATGCGCGATTTTCAAATCCCAGATGCGTTTGTTCCGTTCGCTCGGAAAAAGATCCAGCGGGCGAATATTTGCGGCCGGATAAACGCGACGGAGAAGCTCCACTCTGTCCTCGCCCAAATCCATCAGACGATCACTCGACATCAAAGCCTGACCGGTCAATCCCTCAAGCGTCGCCCAAACCCGCGCCTGATCGAGCGTCAGCGGAGAACGCACGCACAAAACATCCGGGTCGGAATACCAGACGATATTATGAAGGTAGTAGTATTGCATCGTAGGACGGAGCGCGACCTGAAAGCCGCCCCAGCCCAGAACAATGTCGCCGCCGGTTCGCGAACCATTCATGATTCCGGCGCCTTCCAGGGGAATTCCCCAGCAACCCAGCAGGTAACGATTCGGGCCAATGGCGGAGCGGATGCTGTCGAGCGTTTCGCGATAAAGCTTCACGTTGTCGTCCGACGGATTTTTCATGAATTGTTTTTTGCTCCGGTATTCGTTCACAACGATCGGCTGGCCATCAATTTTGAAGTATTCGTAATCCCAGCCCGCGAGTCTGGTGAACAATTCCTTCATGTAATTCTGCGATTCGGGTGTTGTGGGATCCACCAGGAATCTGCCTTCCCAGGTATCCGAAGCCGAAGTGCCATCCGGCTTGAGCAGAAAAACGTCCGGGTTATTGCTGACGACCTGCGGATTGCTCTGGCCGTGCGGCGCAAGCCAGATTCCCGGAGTCAGCCCTCGCGATTTAATATAAGTCGCGAGCGAAGCCATGCCGTGCGGAAAATTGCGCGGATTCACCGAAGTCCAGTCGCGACCGCCGTTGCGGGTTCCATCGCCCTGCCATCCGTCGTCAATTTGAACATAGTTCGCGCCGAAATCCTTCAGGTTTTTGCTGATCCAGTCGGCGTTAAGTTTTACTTCCTTTTCGTTGATCCGATTATAGTAGTAATACCAGGTGCACCAGCCGGAAGGAGGAAGCGGGAATCGGGTTTTATCCAATGGTTGATAGTTCTTCACGCCCAGCACATCGCGATAGTAATTTGCCCTGATGCCGCCATCCTTCAGCGTCACCTCATCCTTGACCGGATCGAAAATTCCTTGCGCCAGCGGCGTATGAACCTCTCCCAGCGTCATCACGAATAAATCCGGATTATCGCCGTCCTGAATCCGGCAGGGAATTGGAGCCGGCCAATTCGTCTGGGCCGGAAGCATTTCAGCGCCAAAAGTAAAAAGAGCGAGGAAGAGAAAGATTGATTTCATTGGGTTTCCACAAGTTTACCATCTGATTTCCATGGGTGATTGGGCGAATGATAGCAGCGAAAATTCGCAAAAGACAATCCCGCAAGGTGATATTTGATAGGTGACTGTGCATTTGATTTATTGGCGGCCTGAGATGGCTGCCGTTATTGTTTTGACGCATTGCGCCGCCACTTTCAGTTGTTCAAACCGCAATGAGATTTTTAGTTTTTAATGACAGAAAAAGAGATTTGAGATGCGCCATGAACCGTTAGAACCGGAGTTGTTTATCACCAATCGCAAGCGCCTTGGCAGGTTGCTGCTCCCCAATTCCCTCGCGGCGCTGAATGCAAACGATGTTTTGCCCGCCAATGGCGACGGCTGCGTCGCGACGATCCCCTCCTCCGATTTATTTTACCTGACCGGCATCGAACAGGAACAAACCATTCTTCTGCTTTATCCGGATGCGGATGACGAAAAGCATCGGGAAATTCTGTTTCTTCGCGAGCCGACGACCGAGAACGAACTTTGGGAAGGCCACAAGCTGACGAAAAAAGAAGCGCGCGAAATCAGCGGCATCCAGAATATTCAATGGCTGTCGGATTTTCCGCGGCTGTTTCATCGGTTGATTTGCGAATGCGACCACGTTTTCCTGAACAGCAACGAACACAAACGCGCCATCATCGAAGTGGAAAGCCGGGATGCGCGATTTGTCGCGGAAACCAAACGTCGCTATCCGTTGCACAATTTTCATCGGCTCGCGCCACTGCTGCATCGGCTGCGCGCCGTGAAATCCGAGCGGGAACTGGCAATGCTCCGGAGAGCCTGCAAAATCACGGAACAAGGTTTCCGCCGCGCGCTGGCCTTTGTAAAACCGGGCGTGGTGGAATGGGAAGTGGAAGCCGAACTGGCGCACGAATTCATCCGGAACGGAAGCCGTTTTGCTTATCTGCCGATCATCGCGGCGGGAATCAATGGCTGCTGCCTTCATTACACGGCCAATTCCAATGTTTGCCGCAAAGGCGATTTGCTGTTGATGGATGTCGCCGCTTCCTACGCGAATTACAATGCCGATCTGACCCGCACCATTCCTGTCAGCGGCACTTTCACGCGCCGCCAAAAAAATGTTTACAACGCGGTTTTGCGCATTTTGCATCAATGCATTCACGGACTTACGCCCGGGAAAAAAATCAAGGATTGGCAAAAGGAAGCGGAGCAAATTGTCGAAAAGGAACTGGTGGATCTGGGATTGCTGACGCTCCGCCAGATCAGAGAGCAGGATCCTGAAAACCCAGCTTTTAAAAAATTCTTCATGCACGGCGTCGGGCATCCGCTGGGATTGGATGTTCACGATGTCGGAATCACGACCGAACCGATTCAGGCCGGATGGGTGATGACCGTCGAGCCGGCAATTTATATTCGCGAGGAAGGATTTGCCGTCCGGCTTGAAAACGATGTTTTGGTAAGCGCGCAAGGTCCGGTGGATCTCATGGCCGGCGTGCCGATCGAAGCGGACGAAATCGAAGAACTCATGAATTCCAAACGGGCTTCCACCAATGGCAAAAAAAACGGAAACGGCCATCAGCAGCCGTCCGCAACCCGCCGCATCGTGGAATCATTTTCGGTCAAATAACCGCGGGAAAATGAACAACTTTTTCGTCGTTCATTTCCAAAGAATTTAAGTATCATTCGGAAACAGCACGGATGTTGCGCTGTTTTCCGGCAGATGTCACATGCGCCTGTTAAAAAATGCAGTAGTCGCGATTGCCGCGCTGGGTGTGATTCAAACCGCGCCCGCCGCGACCAATAATGTCAATTCCACAAATCATCCGCGGATCATTATTCTCAATCCGCCGGAAAAAGATTTTTTCTCGAAAGAACTTTTCTTTCATGGAATTCCGATCAAAGCGCACAAGGTCGTTTCCGATGAAGCGATGTATGGCGCGTACGACCGGCTTTCCATGATGCTGTCGAACCTGCCGATGGTTGTTTCCAATCTCGTCGGCGCGGGCGTCGAACTGCACATCATTGGCCGAAACCAGGTCACCACGGATTTGCCGGAATGGCGAAAGGACAAAGGCAGGCCGATTCCGGAATACAATGGCCTGACCCGGGATCAGCGAACGCGCGGAATGGGCGGGCGATTGACTTCCTGCGGCGAGGAAAATCTCCTCCGGCTGAAAGGGGATCATTATTTTGGCCGCGACATTTGCGTTCATGAATTCGCGCACGCGATTTATCAATACGGCGTCCAGCAGGAAATCAGGGACAGGATACGAAAACAATACGACCGCTCGCTGGCGAAAGGTCTTTGGAACAAAGCGTACGCCGCGTCCAATCCAAATGAGTTCTTCGCCGAAATGGGCATGTGGTATTTCGGAACGCACGGGGATTTGAACATGACCGGTCCGAAGCCGGAAAATGGCCCGGAAGGTCTGAAAAAATACGATCCGGAAGCTTACGCGCTGGTGGACGATTTTTACAAAGGCCGCATTCAGGTGACAAAAGTGGATCCGTCGCGGCGCCGCAGAAATCCAGCCATGTCGCGCGAGAGCAATTCACCGGCAAAACCGCTTTCTCCCGCCAAACACTCGGATACATGACCGCCGAAAAATTCAAGAAGTTCCGGACTATTCGCGCCGGAGCTTTTCTTCTAGCCGCTTTACACTGTTCAACGGCGTTTTCTTTGGGCGAAATCGCGAAGATCAAAATTGACGCGACAAAACCCGGACCGGAAATCAATCCCCGGATGTATGGAATTTTCCTGGAGGAAATCAATACCGGAGTGGATGGCGGGCTTTACGCGGAATTGATTCGCAATCGCGGTTTTGAGGACGCCAAAGCGCCGGAGGGATTCGTTTTTCGCGACGGACGCTGGGACAACGGCCGCGGCTATGTCATTCCATATCATTTCGAAGTGGACAAAAGCCTTCCCTACTGGTCTCTCGTGCGCGATGGCGGAGCGAAAGGCTCGATGTCGCTGGATTTGAAAAACCCGCTGAACTCCATCACGCCACGCTCATGCCGATTGGACATTCAGGATATTTCCACCGGACGCGTCGGAATCGCCAATGAAGGTTATTGGGGAATTGGAATTAAAGAAGGAGAAGAATATTTGCTTTCGTTCCGGGCGCGAGGCGGAAATGGCTTCTCGGGACCGCTCACGGCCAGTCTGGAAAACAGCGATTCCGAAATTCTCTCCGCGCCGGTTCAGATAAAAAAAATCACAGGCGAATGGAAACAATATCATGCCGTGTTGAAGGCCGCGAAAACAGATCCGCAGGCGCGCTTCGTCCTGACTGCCGGAGAAACCGGAACGGTCTGGCTGGACATGGTTTCACTTTTTCCAAAAAAGACTTTCAGGAATCGTCCTAACGGATTGCGTCCGGAAATCGCGCAAATGATCGCCGACCTGAAACCGGGCTTCGTCCGCTTTCCAGGAGGATGTGTTGTCGAAGGCGCGACGCCTGAAAACGCCTACGACTGGAAGAAAAGCATCGGACCGATAGAACAACGCGAGGAAATCTGGAACGTGTGGGATTACCGCCGCACCGAAGGCATGGGTTTCTATGAATATCTGCAATTCTGCGAGGATATCGGCGCCGAACCGCTTTACGTGGATTTCGCCGGGCAGACCTGCATTTACAGGCATTCCACCAATGTTCCGATGTCTGAAATGCAGCCGATCGAAGACAGCTTCGTTGACGCGCTGGAGTTCGCCAATGGCCCGGTGAATTCAAAATGGGGAAAGCTGCGCGCGCAGGCCGGCCACCCTGCTCCATTCCATTTAAAAATGCTGGAAATCGGCAACGAAAACGTGGGCCGCGCGTACGAAGAGCGTTACGACCTGATTTATCACAACATCAAATCCAGGTATCCGGAAACAAAAATTCTGGCGAATTTTCCTTTGAGACAATCTCCAACTGAAATGGTGGATGAGCATTACTACAACAGCCCGCGATGGTTCATCAACAATTTCAGTATGTACGATCATCGCGACAGAAGCGACCCGCCGGTTTATATCGCCGAAGTCGCCGTGACTTCCCGCGAGGGCGGGCGCGACAAGGGAAATCTGATTTCAGCGCTGGCCGAAGGCGTTTTTCTCATGGGCGCCGAACGAAACTCCGACGTGGTTCGCATGGTTTCCTATGCGCCGCTGCTGGCCAATGTCCATGGCCGGACCGAACTGGCCGGCGCGCCTCCGCCGTGGCATGGCATGATTTATTTTGACAGCTCGCGGGTTTTCGGCACGGTTTCTTACTACCTTTGGAAACTATTTTCAGAGAACCGCCCGGACCGCACGCTCGAAACCGACATTACCTATCCCGATCAGCCTGCGTTCAAATTAACCGGCCAGATCGGTGTGGGAACCTGGGATACAAGAGCGGAATTCAAAGACATTCGCGTCGAGCAAAACGGAAAATTGCTCTATGCCTCGGACAAGGGTTCAACAAACATGGACGAATGGCAGCCGGAGCAAAGCCGCCGCCGCGACCGATGGCAGGTGGAAAACGGCGTTTACAGACAAAACCAGCCAGGCCGCGCTTCAAGTTACCTCGGCGGCACAAATTGGTCCGACTACACCTTGACGCTCAAAGCGCGAAAGCTTGGCGGTGGAGAAGGTTTTCTCATTATGTTTGGCCGAAAAGACGGCGACATGTATTGGTGGAATGTCGGCGGCTGGGGAAATACACGTTTTGCCATTGAACACAGCGTTCAGGGAACCCAGACACCTGTCGGTCAATCGGTGAACGGCCACATCGAAACCGGACGCTGGTATGACATTAAAATCCAACTGAGCGGCGCGCGAATTTCCTGTTATCTCGACGGAAAACTGATTCACGACGAAACAGCAGGACCGGATCAAACTCTTTTCGCGGTTGCGGGTCGCGATGACGCAAAGAAACAGCTTGTGCTCAAAGTGATCAACACTTCACCCGCTCCGTCGAGTGCCAAAATTGATTTTAACGGCATCGGCCATTTGTCTTCCAAAGCTCATGTGACGCTGCTGACGTCAGCCGAGCTTTCGGACAACAATTCGCTGGATGAACCCAGAAAAGTCGTTCCGCAGGCGAGCGAAGTTTCAATTCCCGGAAACGATTTCAATTACGAATTTCCTCCAAACTCTCTGACGGTTCTCCGGTTGAGCGCTCAATAAAAAACCGAAATCCTTTCTAATTTCTGATTTCGCCATTCAGACTTGCATCTGCGGTCAAATCAGCGAAATAAACCGACCGGTTTAGCCTTCCTTCGGATTTCCCTTGAATTTTCTCTGGCGATATTTTGAAGGCCGCCAGCCGATCCATTTCGTGAACGCGTTGGAAAACACGAATGGATTTTGATATCCGATTTCGTGCGAAATGGCTTCGATGGTCTGTTCCGTCGTCGCCAGAAGCTCGGCGGCGCGGCGCATTCTGAGATAAGTCACCTGGTGCATCGGGCTTCTGCCCAATTGCCGACGGCATAACCGTCGCAAATGCTCGTTGCTGTATCCGGCTTCACTCGCCAGCTTCGCCAAAGTCCAATGATCCGAAAGGTTCGCCACCACACGTTCCCAAAGCAGGCGCAGTGCGTCCGGCTGGCCGGTAGGGCGGGCAAATCGCAGGACATACGCGTGAACCAGATCCGTCCATTCCTGCATCAGCGTAGGCTGCGCCGGACCGTTGCATTCGTGCATCAAACCGAGAATGGCCGATTTGAGTGGCAGCGGCTCGAACCGCGCCATGACCGGAGACGTGATGTCGGCAATGGCGCGCTGCTCCGCCGGTCTTTGATAACAAACCCAGCAATATTCCCATGGCGAACCGGGAATGGCTTCGAATGCATTCAGCGTATGAACCGGCAGCAGACAGGCGAATCCTTCCTTGCAAACACGCCACCGTCCGTCAATCAACACTCTTCCGCGACCGCCGATGCACGCGAGAAAATATGTCGTCGTCTGGCGGGTGCGAACGATGCGGGTAGGCGCGTAGGTCTTCTGAATGCCGACATGAATAATCTGATATTGCGCCAGCGTGGGGCAAACCGGGAATCCGCCGAGCCACGGACGCATCTCGACATCGGACGCCATGACACCGTGCATTTGAGTGCGCGGGCTGTGAATCGTCACGTCCACCAATTCCTGTTGCGCGTCAGTCATAATAAAAGGCGACGCGAAACATTGTAGGGATCGGCGGGGAAATTGCGAGGGGAATTGATTAAAAAAACTTGTATTCCGAAAAATTCGCATCGCAAAATACAATTCCGAAGCTTTTCTTTTCGTCGGCGCGGTACATGTTCCGCTCAAATTGGAATAATAAAAATACGAAAGAATTTGTGCTTGAGGGATCCTTTTTATTAAAATAGATGTAACAAATCTCCTTAATCAAACGGTCTTTTATGAATATGAAAATTCCAAGTTTTGGCATATCCATCTTTGTCGCAACTACTATCTTTGCAGGCTGTGGAAAAAAATCGCAATCCACATCTACAG
>DASSNZ010000090.1:0-3188 GCA_035701135.1 Verrucomicrobiia bacterium | reverse complement strand
AAATCCGAAGCAGGTCGGCGTGTTTGGGAAGGATTGATATTACGCGCTCCCATAGTCGGGCCGCTTGCCGCTAAATTCGCGATGGCACGCTTTTGCCGGATGTTGGGAACATTGCTGGGCGCGGGTGTCCCGCTTGTCCAGTCGCTGAATGTGGCGCGCAAGTCAATCGGAAATCAAATTCTGGTGGACGCTGTGCTGCGATCTATCGAACGAGTGCAGGAAGGAGGCCGTTTGGCGGAAAGCTTAAAGGATTGTAATGGGTTGTTTCCCAGTTCGGTTCTCGAAATGGTTTCGGTTGCCGAAGAAAGCGGCAGGTTGGACAGCGAACTTGTGCGTGTGGCGGGAATGACTGAAGGCGATTTGGATCGCCAATTGAAAACTGCCGTCGCCTTTGCCGAACCGCTAATGCTGTTTCTGATAGCCGGTTTCATTGGTACAATTTTTATCGGCATGTTGTTGCCGATATTCACATTACAACAATACATCAAATGAACCTGATCAACTTGATATGAAAATGAAAACCTCCATTCAAAAATATAATGAATCGACCCGACGTGCATTCACCTTGGTTGAATTGCTGTTGGTATTGGTAATTCTGGGCACTTTGGCAGCTATCGTGTTGCCGAAATTTACAGGCACAACGCAGCGTTCTCGCATAACCGCAGCACAGACCCAAATCGCAACTTTCAAAACAGCATTGAACGCATTTGAAGTGGATAATGGCTATTATCCAAAATCCCTGGGAGATTTGATTCAAGCACCGCGAGATACGCAAAACTGGCACGGGCCGTATCTGGATTCGGATGTGGTTCCGAAAGACCCGTGGCAGCACGATTATACTTATACTGTCCCCGGTCGGCATAACACGAGTTCCTTTGATATTTCCTCCGCCGGGCCGGACGGCCAGAGCGGAAACGACGATGACATCACAAACTGGACGTTGAAAAAGTAGTGTCGAAAGAACATCAATGCGGATCGAACCAACATGCAAACGCGCTTTCACCCTGATCGAGTTGATTCTCGTTCTGGTAATCCTTTCGGTAGTGATCGCGCTGTTAACGCCGTCGCTCTCGCGATTTTTCCGCGGGCGCACGCTTGGTTCGGAAGCGCGGCAGTTGTTGTCGCTGACGCACGCAGGGCAGAGCCGCGCGGTGGCGGATGGATTTCCGGTGTTGCTCTGGATTGATTCGCAGCAGCGCGAATACGGATTGCAACTGGAAACCAGTTCGCAAAACGGCGCGGCGCGGGACGTGGATCCGAAAGCGGAAGAATTTTCTTACGACGACACGCTGCAAATCGAGGCGCCGAACGCTTCGCCGGTATCGGTCAACGGCAAAAATCTGCCGGCAATTCGTTTTTTGCCGGACGGTTCGGCGGATGAGAGCAGCCCGAAAACGGTGCGGATCGCTTCGCGAAACGGCGACGTGCTCTGGCTGATTCAGGCGACCAATCGGATGAGTTATGAAATTCGGAACAGCAACAATTAAAAACCGCCGCGCCGCAGCGTTCACGCTGGTCGAAGTGCTGGCGGCGATGCTGTTCATGGCCATTGTGATTCCCGTGGCGGTGGAAGCGCTGCACATCGCGAGCCTGGCGGGCGAGGTGAGCACGCGCAAAGCCGAGGCCGCGCGCGTGGCGGATGCCGTTTTGAACCAGAACATCGCGACGACGAATTGGATGGCGAGCCTGAACGGAACGGAAATTGAAAACGGCCATGAATATCGCTGGACACTGAGAAATCAGTTCTGGCCGAACGATTCGACGATGCAATTACTCACGGCGGAAGTCACGTTTTCAGCAGGCGACCGGCCGTACGTTTTTCGATTGAACACGCTGGCCAATTCGCAATCCGGTTTGGCGCCGTCCGGCACAACCATGGCGGGGTTGAGATGAAATTAAATCCGAAATCCGAAATCCGAAATCCGAAGGAAATCCGAAACGCGAAATCCGAATTGGAATTTCGCGCCACCCGCATTTCGTCCGGACTTCGGAATTCGAACTTGTTTCGGAAATCGGATTTCGGAATTCGCAGTTCCACACGTCCGCTGGCGTTCACATTGATCGAAATGCTTCTGGCAATTGGAATCATGGCGATGGTGCTGGTGGCGATTAACGCCGTTTTTTTCGCGGCGATGCGTTTGCACGAGTCCACGACGCAAACCGTGGATGACGCGCTGCCGATTCAGCAGGCGCTGGCGACGATGCGGAAGGATTTGGAAAACGCGGTGCCGCCGTCCACAAATGGAATTTTGTCCGGCGATTTCAAAGTCGGCGGAGTGGAAAGCCTGGGGTCGTCGTTGCCGGTGGATATTGAAATGTTCACCACGACGGGCATTTTGCGCGAGAACGAGCCGTGGGGCGAAATCCAGAAAGTGACTTACAGCCTGCGCCAGTCCAGCGGCAATTCGCCGGGCCGCGATTTGTTTCGCAGCGTCACGCGCAATCTTCTGGCGACCATTCCGCCGCAGCCGGAGGACCAATGGATGATGAGCGGCGTTCAGAGCATCGAGTTTTCCTGCTTCGACGGAACGCAATGGCGCAATTACTGGGACACGACCGTGACGGACACGAATCTGCCAAGCGCGATTCGCGTGCGGATTCTCCTGGCGGGAAACAACGGAAACTCAACGCGCCCGATCGAAATGCTCGTGCCGATTGATTCCCAATCTCTGACGAACTCCGGAACCTGAAATGAACCTGCGCGCGTTTCATCCTCATTTTCCGAATTGCCGAATCGGCCAGGAAGGTTCGGTGCTCGTGATTGTTTTGATGATCGCCATCGGTCTGATCAGCATCGCGCTGTATTTTGCGAATTCGATGACGATGGAAATGCGCGCGGCGGACAATCGCACTTCCGGCCTCGCTTCCGACCAGGCCATTGAAGGCGCGGCGCGTTATGTGACTTCCATTCTCGCGAATTACGCGACGAACGGCGTGGTTCCGTATCCCGACCAATATTCCGCCGAGGCGGTTTCGGTCGGCAATTCGCTCAAGCCGGAGGAGAATTCGCATTTCTGGATTATCGGCCGCGACCCGGCCGCGGCGAATTCATCCGATCCGTATTTCGCTCTGGTGGATGAGGCGTCGAAATTGAATCTGAACGCGCCGTGGTTCACGAACGCCGACACGTTGTTCACGAATTTCTCCGGCATGACGGCGGAATTCGCCGATGCGATCATGGATTGGAA
>DASSNZ010000089.1:0-8699 GCA_035701135.1 Verrucomicrobiia bacterium | reverse complement strand
GGCGCGCACGATCTGGCTTTCCATTTCGGCTTTCTGGCGCATGAGAACTTTCTGCATTTCCTTGGCGGCTTTGTATTCGTGGTTTTCCCGTAAATCGCCGTAACTGCGGGCCAGCGCGATTTCCTTGGAGTTGGCCGGAATTTTTTTGTGAACGAGATCGGCGTATTCGTTTTTGCGGCGCTCCAGGCTTTCCCAGGAAACCACCAGCGATGTGTCCTGTTTCGCCTCGCCGCCGCTGACAAGCGATTGCACGGCGGGATGGCTTTTGACAATGCGCGCGAGCAGGGAGCGTTTGTCCATGTCATCGAAAACGGGCGAAAGCTGCAACGCGCGGGTGAGATCTTTAATGACTTCCAATTCCGCCGCCGCCGTCAATTCCGGCAGCAATTCCTGGTCGGACAAAATGTAATCGCTCAGGCGGTTCGAACGTTTTTCGTTGAACTGATCGCGTTCCATCGCCGTGAGCATCGCGCGGAAAACTTCCGGCCCGAGAATGTCCGCGAAAGCGTCGGTGCGTTCGCGCGCGAGCCACAGCAGCAATTCCGTGCTGGCCATGTGCTGGCTGATGAGACGCGCGAGCGTTTCCTTGAGTTCGTTGGTTTTGCCTTCCTGAACGAGCACGTTGACAAATTCGCGGCAAAGCCTGGCGGAAACGTGGTTGATGGAACTTTGCAGAACGTCCGACCAATGTTCCGGATTGGATTCCTTGAAGGATTCCACGGCGCGACGATGTTTGACGGCCGGAAGCTGTTCAATGAGCGAGCCGATCTTCACGTCCTGGCTCCAGATATTTTTCGCGGTGATTTCGCCTTCGACAGCGGGCAATCCCGCCATTTGCCGGATGTCATCGCGAATGAAAATCGCTTCCAGCGCGACGGCGGGCTGCGTGCGCTGGTAATTGGTGATTTCGGAATTCAGCGCGGAAATAATTTCGGTCGCGGCAGCCTGTTTGTCCGTGAGATCGCCGGCATTTTTCTGAATTTCCGTCGCGACGAGAATTCGCGCTTTCAAACCTTTCGCCGAACGGAATTCTTCCATGAGCCGTTCCTGAAGCGTCGTTTCCCTGGCCTGATAAATTACCGGTTCGGATTTTTTGAGCGGCACCTGGAAATGGCCGTCTTTTTTCAATTCGCGTTTGGCGGCTTCC
Organism: Verrucomicrobiia bacterium; assembly: GCA_035701135.1. GTDB lineage: Bacteria > Verrucomicrobiota > Verrucomicrobiia > Limisphaerales > DASXHY01 > DASXHY01. Next base: position 7,552 of record DASSNZ010000089.1, on the reverse strand, counting down.
CACCATTTTTTCCAGTCATCGCGAATGACATCCGGCACGAGCAATTGATGAATCTGGTCCACCGTCGCGCGGCCACCGAGACTTTGGAGAACGAGTTTGACGAGTTCGAGATGATTGGTCGCCGCCATTTGCCGCAAGCCCTCGAGGTCGGAGGCTTTGCGCGCGAGAATGTGGTCTTTGGGAATCGGCTTGAGCGATTCCGCCGCGAACGCCAGATCCATTGTGTGGCCGGGCTTGTTCGGAAAGTCTATCGTGAAGCGCGCGAAAACGGTGTCCACCGTTCGGATTCGTCCAAATCCCCAGCTCCGGTGCATGCAATAACCACTTTCGGTCAGGTGCACCAGCGGTTCGACGTGTCGGCCCTCGATTTTCCCGGCCGCGACCAGTTTTTCAAATTCCTCGCGCATAAAAGATCAGTTACGCTCGCTTCCTCGAAGCGAACTGGCGATATTAAAGTTGGTGAGCGACCAAAAACCAAGAGAAATTGCTGGACGAATTTTAAACCAGCGCACGGCGGGCGCGGATTTTGTAGAAAATCTACTGGATCGCGCGCTGGCAAGATCGCGAATTTCCGGCGCCGATCGCGGGCTTTGCCAGGAACTCGTTTACGGCGTGGCGCGATGGCAGGCCACGCTCGACTGGCTGATTGCTCGCAAAACTTCGGGCCGCACCCAGACCACCGCGCTGCAAAATCTGTTGCGACTCGGACTTTACCAGATTTTCTGGCTCGACCGAATTCCGAATCACGCCGCCGTGAATGAAACCGTGGAACAGGCGCGCCGCGATGGATTCGGCCCGCAATCGGGTTTTGTGAATGCCGTTTTACGCGGTTACTTGCGCGAAGCGGATGCGACACGGCAATTGCTCGAAGAACTGAAAACCACGCAGCCGCATATCGGTTATTCGCATCCGGAATGGCTCGTCGCGCGCTGGCAAAAACGTTGGGGCGCGGAAAAAACCGCGCGCCTCATGGAATGGAACAACACGCCGCCGAAAACTTATGCGCGGATCAATTCCCTCAGATTCGAAAAATTTCAATCGTCAAATCCGCGCGATTTGAAAACCGCCGTCGCTCCGCGCCGCCGGTTTCTCGAAAGAAATTTCAACGACGCCGGCGATGTTCTGGAGCAATGGCGGGACGAACAGGTGGATTATGATTTTGTTCGCGGCGACTGGTTTGATGACAATCTGGTGTTCGCATTGAAATCGCATCCGCCGCTGTCCACGCTGCCGAGTTTTCAACACGGATTATTTTACGTTCAGGATCCGAGCACGCTTTTGTCCGTGAACGAACTGGATCCGCAACCCGGCGAAACCGTTCTCGATCTGTGCGCCGCGCCCGGCGGCAAAACAACTTACATCGCGCAACTGATGGAAAATCGCGGAAAAATTGTCGCGCACGACACGTCGCCGGAACGATTGAAACTGGTGGAGGAAAATGGCGCGCGGCTCGGAGTGACTTGCGTTCAACGCGCGCCAGCGATTTTTCCGACGGAACAGTTCGACCGGATTCTCGTGGACGCGCCATGTTCGAACACCGGCGTTATGCGGCGACGCGTGGATTTGCGATGGCGAATCCGGCCCGAGGAAATCGAGCGGCTCCGAACCACGCAACTGGAACTGCTGCGCCAGGCCGCGCGTTTGCTCAAGCCCGATGGAACACTGATTTACAGCACTTGCAGTCTGGAACCGGAGGAAAATCGGGAGATCGTAAAACAATTCGCGGACGAACACGGAAATTTCGAAGTGGATTACGAACGCGAATTGTTGCCGTTCGTGGAATCGGTTGACGGCGCATTCGTGGCGCGGCTGATTCGCAAAGCGACGTGAAATTGCGATGAGAGAAACCACGGATGGACACGGATTCACACGGATGAAAAACGAGGAACGATATTTTCAACGGCTTGGACGATCCGTCATCCGGTGAACACGATTCTTCAAATCTGACTTTTTATCCGTGTGAATCCGTGTCCATCCATGGTTAAGATTTTTTATTCCAACCAAACTCTCCAACACTCGTTTCATGTCATCCGTGGTTTGAAATCAAAAATGAAAAAATCAATCGCCTAACAATTTTTTCAATGCATCGCGCGCTTTGGATTCCTGCGACGCGCCGAACGCATCTTCCTTTCGCACGAATTCGCGCCGCGCCATTTCAAAATATTCGCAGAAATTCGCCATGTGTTTTTCCGCCACCGGCTCCGCCCGGCGGTCGCGGCATTGATGCGCCGCGCGCGGATCGTAGCTCACGCAGTTCAAACAGACTTTCAAATCCGCGCCGCAACGCTCGCAGGTTTCCAATCGTCCCGGCGAACCGGACAATTTGTATTCCGTTCCGCACTTCCAGCAATGTCGCGTCGCGCTCATTTCGAGTGGCCGATAAACCGGCTCCAGGTGTGAAGAAGTTTCAACGCGTAATGCTCGTACGAAGTCAGCACGCGGCCATGCGCGAGAATTTCGTGAATCGCGCGCAGCGTCATCGAAAAATCCAGATCGTGCAGCGGCCGATTCCGGATGATGCGGTTTTCCCAGCGTCGTTCATCGGTGATTTCCTCAAGTTCGGAATCCGTGCCGGGATAAAAAGAAATCAGCCAGTCGTCGCGGCGGATGAAACCTTCCGCTTCGCGTTTCGTCTCAAACCATTCGTCGCACAGCATCACGCAAACGGATTTTCCGCGCGCGGAACCGATTCTGTAAAAAATAATGCGAGCCTCGAAATCGCGGAAGTAATCGAACGCGACGCGATCCGCGTTGGGCGGCGGCGGAGTGAATTGCGTTTGAAAACCGAGCGAGAATTCCTTTTTGCCCGAGCGGTCTTCCTCCAGGCACAGGTTCTCGTCGAAAATCCAGAGCAGGTCGGTGGAAAAACCGCGCTCGCCAAGAATGGATTTCCAGGCATTCATCGCCTCGTCAAAAGTCGGCCGGATAAATGGAGGATTTGGCATAAATAATTCAGCGATGCAGAATGTTTTCAGAACGGCTCTTAACGCAAAGTCGCAGGAAAGCGAAGGCGCAAAGATTTTGCAATTCCAATCCGCGCTTCAAAATCAACGTTCGCGCGGACGCCGAAATCGGGAGTTGTTCAAATTTCGCGATGTTCATTTTCATGATTTCCATTTTAGATCGCGCCGCGTTTTTACTTTGAACCGCCGGGTGTCAGGCGGAATTCTTTTTGAACCATTCCACAAAAAGCGGAATGCCTTGCTCGATTTTCACGCGCGGATTATAGCCCAACTTCTCACATGATTTGGAAATGTCCGCGAACGTGATCGGCACGTCGCCCGGCTGCATCGGCTTGCGGTCAATGATCGCTTTTTTTCCAAGCGCCTCTTCGATGAGCGTGATCAGCCGGTGCAGCGGAACGACCTGCGATTCGCCGAGATTGAAAATTTCAAAACCGAATTCCTTTTGCGTGCAGGCGATTACGCCGTCGAGGATATCGCTGATAAAAGTGTGATCGCGCGCGGACGAACCGTCGCCAAAAACCGGAATCGGTTTTCCGGCGTCAATGAGCGCGGTGAATTTATGAATCGCCAGATCGGGCCGTTGTCGCGGGCCGTACACGGTGAAAAACCGCAGCATCGCGATGTCCATTCCGTAAACGTGATGATACACGTGCCCGAGCGCTTCGCCCGCCAGTTTGCTCGCCGCGTAAGGCGAAATGGGCGACGTGACCGGATCGTTTTCCGAAAACGGAATTTTGGAATTCACGCCGTACACGGACGACGATGAGGCGAGAATTATTTTTTTTACGCCGGCAATTCGCGCGACTTCGAGAAGATTTGTCAGGCCTTCCACGTTGACGCGTTGATAAAGCACGGGATGCTGGAGACTTGGCCGAACACCCGCGCGCGCGGCGAGATGGATTACCTGATCGAATTTCACGCCGGCGAATAATTCATCCAGCGCGGCGCGATCCGTGATGTCGCCGTGAATGAATTCGAACGGTTTGGCGAGCGATTGAATTTCGCGCAGATTCCGCTGCTTGATGCGCAGGTCGTAGAAATCATTCAAGTCGTCGAAAGCCCAGACGGAATGGCCGGACGCGAGCAATCGCTCGCAAACATGCGAGCCGATAAAACCCGCGCCGCCCGTGACCAGGAAATTCACGCGCGCAAACTAACAAGCCGGACCGCGCGCGTCGAGAACCTTGCTGTGACGGAACATTGAACTCGGAACTCAAAACTCAGAACTTAAAATTTTAAAAAGAACTCCGCGCTTGGCACGCGGGACGCGAGATAATATTTTCCCGCGATGCCAAACACTGTGCTTCAACTCGATTTGCCCGGAATTAAAAAAGTGAAAAGCGGCAAAGTCCGCGAGATTTTCGATCTCGGCGACCGTTTGCTGCTTGTCGCCAGCGACCGCATTTCCGCTTTCGACGTTATTATGCCCAACGGCATTCCGCGCAAAGGCGAAGTGCTGACGCAGATTTCCCATTTCTGGTTTGAGAAATTTTCCTCGCTCGTGCCGAATCATTTGCTCGCCAAAGCGGACGATCCGTTGCCGGAAAATCTTCAACCTTTTGCAACGGAAGCCGTCTGCAAAGACCTCGCGCGCCGTTCGATGATCGTGAAAAAAGCCAAACCGCTTGCGATTGAATGCATCGTGCGCGGCTATCTTTCCGGCAGCGGCTGGAAGGAATACAAAAAATCGCAAACCGTTTGCGGCATTCAATTGCCCGGCGGACTGACCGAATCCGCCGAATTGCCCGAACCGATTTTCACACCGTCCACCAAAGCCGAAGCAGGGCACGACGAAAATATTTCCTTCGACGAAGCGCAAAAAATCATCGGCGAGGAACTGGCGACTCAGGCGCGCGATTTGAGTTTGAAGATTTACAAAGCGGGCCGCGATTACGCCCGCCAGCGCGGAATCATCATTGCGGACACGAAATTTGAATTTGGATTGAGCGACGGGAAACTGATTCTGATTGACGAAGTGCTCACGCCGGATTCCTCGCGTTTCTGGCCGGCCGATCAATACGCGCCCGGCAAAGGCCAGCCGAGTTTCGACAAACAATTCGTGCGCGATTATCTGGAAACGCTCGATTGGGACAAAACGCCGCCGGGACCGGCTCTGCCGGAAGATGTCGTCGCGAAAACCAGCGCGAAATATCTGGAAGCTTACGAACGATTGACGGGAAAGAAGCTTTAAGCGGCGGAATGATTTAATTGCGTGGAGAGCGCGTCCGCCCGGGGCGCAATCAGCCGCGCCCTCGCCCCTGTTTAGACTATCAGCCTACCTGGTGTTGGATTGGAAGAAAGGATGGCGCGTATGTTGACATCAGCGCGATTATTGAACTGATCAAAGCACGATACTTCCAGAGACCCGAAATAATTTTGATTTCGTTCGTGAATGCGGTAATCGCCAAAAGAAAATATCCATACGCAAGAAAATCAAAGAGAAATGCCAGAACATATTCGCCAATCCAGCGGGTTAACGAAGGAGGATCCGTTGACACGTTCCGCAAGATATAAATCAAACCTACAATAAAAAGTAAATGTGCCAGCCAGAAAATTGCGATGAGGGGACGGAGGAGTTTCGGAAATCTTGGTTGCCTTGTAACGACTTCCCGAATTGGAGGAATTGTTGTATCACTTTTTCCAGGTGTCAGCATCAAGACCACATACATTCCCTCCATTACGCAGATAAGCGCGACCAGAAACCATGAAGCAATCTGGCCGGACAGGCTCAGTTTTTCAGATTTCGTCAATTTGCAAAAACCAAATTAACACCGCGCTGACGGCCAATGCCGCGCCTACATTCTGCCGACGATCCCTTCGATGATTTCAATGGTTCGATTTGGCAAGTCTTTCACAGAGGATTTACTTCGGCATTTCCAATTTCAATTTATCCGCGACCTGCGCCACGTCCTTGTCGCCGCGGCCGGAAAGGTTCACGATGATCAATTTGTCTTTGCCCATTTCCGGCGCGCGCTGAATGACTTCGGCGACGGCGTGCGAGCTTTCCAGCGCGGGAATGATTCCTTCCAATCGCGCGAGTTTCATAAAAGCATCGAGCGCTTTGTCATCGGTCGCGTAGGTGTATTCCACGCGACTGGCGTCGCGCAGATAAGCGTGTTCCGGACCGACTGCGGCGTAATCCAATCCCGCGCTGACGCTGTGGGTGGATTGGATCTGGCCGAATTCATCCTGTAAAATATAGCTGCGCGTTCCCTGCAAAACGCCGAGCGATCCGCCCTGGAACCGCGCCGCGTGTTGCTCCGGCTGAATGCCGCGCCCGCCCGCTTCCACGCCGATCATTTTCACATTCGCGTCTTCGAGGAACGGATAGAACAAGCCAATTGCGTTCGAGCCGCCGCCGACGCACGCGATGAGCAGATCGGGCAAACGATTTTCGTGTTCCAGAATTTGCGCGCGCGCCTCGTCGCCGATGACGCGCTGAAAATTTCGCACCATCACCGGATACGGATGCGCGCCGTACGCCGTGCCGAGAATGTAATGCGTGTTGCGCACGTTCGTGACCCAATCGCGCATCGCCTCGTTGACGGCTTCCTTCAACGTCTTTTGTCCGGCGTGAACGGGAACGACTTCCGCGCCGAGCATTTTCATTCGATACACATTGAGTTCCTGCCGCTGACAATCCACGGCGCCCATGTAAATCACGCATTTGAATCCGAACATCGCGGCGACCGTGGCGGTGGCGACACCGTGTTGGCCCGCGCCGGTTTCGGCGATGATGCGCGTTTTGCCCATTCGTTTCGCGAGAAGAATCTGGCCGATGGCGTTGTTGATTTTATGCGCGCCGGTGTGGAGCAGGTCTTCGCGTTTCAAATAAATTTTCGCGCCGCCGAGTTCGCGCGTCAGTCGTTCGGCGAAATACAGCGACGTCGGGCGTCCGCAAAATTCCTTCAGGTAATACTGGAATTCACGTTGAAATTCGGGATCGTGTTGCGCGCGGAAATATTCGGCCTCCAACTCCTGCAACGGATGCATCAGCGTTTCCGGCACATAACGTCCTCCGTACGGGCCGAAGTGGCCGTGAACATCGGGCAATTTTTCTGCGGCTGCGCTCATGGTTTCAGTTTCGCGCAATGGCGCAAAGACGCAAAGGATTTATTTACCGCAGAGGCGCCGACGCGTTGCATCAAATTAAAAGACACCGGGGAGGTTTTTGGCTGAGGGGTCGAAAGAGGTCGTTGACTCGTGGGAAAAAGACACCGGAAAAAGCCGGTGACAATGAACATGAGTCGAGAGATCAAAGAAGACGTGTTACCCCGATTAAAGGCTCGTTACGCCAGGCGTGGACGGGAAGGCCGCAGCCGGATGCTCGATGAGCTGTGCCAGGATTATCACTACGAGCGCAAATACGCCATCAAGCTGCTGCGTGGCACGCTGCCCGCGCCCAGCGGGCGCAAGAAGCCGGGCCCGGACCGGAAGTATACGGACATTGAGCCGATCGTGCGCACGATCTGGCTGGCGGCCGAGCAGCCCTGCGGCAAACGCCTGGCTCCGGCACTGGAACTGTGGTTGCCGCATTATGAGCGACACCATGGGCGGATTGCCGCCCGCCAGCGCGAACTGCTCAA
>DASSNZ010000088.1:0-7788 GCA_035701135.1 Verrucomicrobiia bacterium | reverse complement strand
GCTCGAAGCCTCCCACGCGCCCGCCGCGCCGATTTTGTCCTTCAATTCCACGATCATGCGTTCGGCGGTTTTTTTTCCCACGCCGGAAATTTGCGAAAGCGCTTTCACATCGCCGCCCGCCACCGCGCCGCGAAACGCCGCCACGCTGATGCCGCTGAGAATGTTCAGCGCGATTTTCGGTCCGATGCCGCTCACCGTGTGAATCAACAGCCGAAACAAATCGCGCTCCGCCGCGCTCATGAATCCGTAAAGCGTATGCGCGTCTTCGCGAATAACCAGTTGCGTGAGCAGCTTCACGTCGCCGCCGGGCTGCGGCAATTTATCAAATGACGACAGCGGAATCAACGCCTCGTAACCGACGCCGTTCACATCCACCGTGACCTGCGTGGGAAGCGCCGAAACCAGTTTGCCGTGTAGAAACGTAATCATGCGCGGAAAAAAACGTGGAACTTCAACATCGAACAATGAACATCGGACTTTGAACTCCGAATAAATTCCGAAACGCCGCGAATCGAAAATTCGATGTTCGATGTTCGATGTTCGATGTTCGATGTTCGATGTTCGATGTTCGATGTTCGATGTTCGATGTTCGATGTTCCTCGTTCCTTATTCAGAATTTCCATTGAATCAAATTTTTTTCGGCGGCGTAAGACTGTAACGCCCGGCGTCCTGAGCGTGAGTCAGCGCCAGCGCCAGCGCGTCGGCGGCATCCGGTTCTGGCAATTCCGCCAGCCGCAACATGCGTTGCACCATTTTCGCCACCGCAATTTTCTGCGCCGCGCCGTAACCGACAATCGCCTGTTTCACTTTGCGCGGCGCGATTTCATAAATCTCCAGCCCGGCTTCGCCGATCACCGAAACCGCCGCGCCGCGAGCCGCGCCCATGATCATCGCGGTCTGCAGATTTTGCGCGTAAAAAATGCCTTCAATGACGCAGACCGTCGGCCGGAATTCCTTCAAAACATCGCGCAAGGTCCGGACGATTTTCACCAGGCAACGCGAATGTTCCCATCCCGCCGGACAGGAAATCGTTCCGTGCGCCAGCGTTTGCGGATGCGGCCGGGCAATTCGAATCACGCCAAAACCCGTTCCGCGCAACGAAGGATCCACGCCAAGAATGACCTCGTGCGCATTGGGATTCGCGCGCCGGACCGGTTCCATTACGGGCGCGGCGACGCGCGAGGAGCGGTCGAGTCGCTCCTCCAACTGTTTGAATTGCCGCGGCGTGATGGCCATCCATTAAATAGTGCCAATCACCGCCGCGTTGCAAAGGAGAAAAGGTTTGGCTGAACGCCTTTTTCAAGGCGACTCCATTGGCTTTGTTGTTTGCCGATTTAAGTTTTTCCGTTGCATGTTTTTTAGAGTAAATATATAAGTTATATATGAGCAAGCCGGCCATGTTGAGTGATGATGCGTATGAACTGCTGAAAGAGAATCAGCGGAACAAGGAAAGCCTGAGCGACGTAATCAAACGTTACGTGCCGCCGCCAATCCGAACGTTCGGCGATCTGGAAAAACATCTGGCCAATATCGAAGGCCCCGTCGCCGGCGTGGATTACGACGCGCTTGCCGCTTTGAAAAAGCGGAAACGGAAGGCAAACCGTGCTCACTGACACGACGTTCTGGATTGACCTTTTTCAGGAACGCAGATTTGGAAAAAGAGGTCGCGCATCCCGGTTCGTCGCGGCAAATCGCGCTCAGACGATGAGCTTGTCCATAATCACCTGGGGCGAACTGGCGGAAGGTTTTAATGATTCGTCGGCTCTCGAATCTGTTCTTCGCAATGTTTCCGTTCTGCCGCTGCCCCGCCACGTCGCATGGGAAACGAGCCGAATTCAGCGAACGCTTTTGCAACGGCTCGGTGAAAATGACGCATGGATTGCAGCCACCGCGCTGGTTTGGGGAAAACGTCTGGTCACCAATGACGAGGCGTTCAAGCGTGTTCCGCGATTGGTCACGGTAAAATATTAAAATCGCTCTTTCGCACCCCCGCGATGCGGCTCAGACGCGACTTTTGTTCGTGCGAAATATCCGCCCGTTTTCTTTGTCTCTCCCATTCGACTTCAATCGCTTTTTGGTTTATGTGAATGCGGACGATATGGAACCAGAGAAAATCCATAACGCGGCGCATTCCACGACTTCGCGCACGACGGAACTGCTCGTCAGCGGAATGACGTGCGGGAATTGCGCGCGCCATGTCACCGAGGCGATTCAAGGTGTTCCCGGCGTCCACAGCGCGACGGTCAGCCTCGATTCCCGCCGCGCGTCGGTGCGCTGGTCGGCGGAAACAGAACAAAATCCTTCCGCGCTCATTTCCGCCATCGAAGAAGAAGGTTACGGCGCGAAAATCGTCGAAGCCGATTCCGCCGAAACTCACGGCGAACATCAACTTGCCGGATGGCAGATCAATTTGTGGATCGGCATTCTCGGCACCGCTCCGCTGATGATAGGCGAATGGATTTTCGGCCTCGGCATGGAGCCGGCGTTTCAATGGGCGTCGTTCGTGGTCGCCGCGATTGTCCAGGTTTTCGCCGGAGCGCCATTTTATCGCGGCGCGTGGAATCAATTAAAAATCGGCTCGTCAAACATGGACACGCTGGTCGCGCTCGGCTCGACAACGGCGTTCGGCTACAGCGCGTGGGCGATTTTAAGCGGCCATGACGGCCATCTTTATTTCATGGAATCCGCCGCGATTATCACATTGATCAGCGTCGGTCACTGGATGGAATCCCGCGTGAGCGTTCGCGCTTCGGGCGCGTTGCGGAAATTATTAAATCTCGCGCCGCAAACCGCGAAACGGATTTCGCACGCGGAGTCCGTGAATTCCCTCTCCCGTCCTTCGGACACCCTCTCCCATCCGACGGGAGAGGGCCGGGGTGAGGGCACATCGAAATTGTTTGGCAATGAAACCGAAGTGCCGGTTTGCGAATTGAAAATCGGCGATCTCGTCGCGTTGCATCCGGGCGACCGCGTTCCGACCGACGGCGAAGTCGAGGCGGGCGATTCCGCCGTGGACGAAGCAATGCTCACGGGCGAATCCGTTCCGGTGGACAAATCCGCGCGCAGCCGGCTTTACGCCGGAACCGTCAATCTCAATGGCCGGCTCGTCATGCGCGTCACCGCGACCGGCGAGGAAACCGCGCTGGCGCACATCATCGCCGCCGTCCAGCGCGCCCAGACCAGCCGCGCGAATATCCAGCGTCTCGGCGACCGCGTAAGCAGCGTGTTCGTGCCGATCATCGTCGCCATCGCGATTGGGGCCGGCCTTTGGTGGGGATTTTCGCCGGATTCCGCCGCGCGCGTTCACGATTGGCTCGCGGGATTTTTATGGCACGCGCATCCGCCGGTCGGAACGCTGGCGGCCGCATTCATCATCGCCGCGGCGGTTTTGATTATCGCGTGTCCCTGCGCGATGGGACTTGCGACGCCCGCCGCAATCATGGCCGGCTCGAACGCGGCGGCGCAGCGCGGCATTTTGATTCGCGACGGCGTGGCATTGGAAAAAGCCGGCGAAGTCACAGCCGTCATTTTCGACAAAACCGGAACATTGACTCTCGGCAAACCGCAGGTCGCGAAAACGTGGGAAACGCCGGACCACGCGGATTCAGCGCAAATTCTCGCCGCCGCTCTTGCGAAAAATTCCAATCATCCCATCAGCCAGGCCGTGGCGAAACTATCGCCCGCGGAAACTTTGTTTTCCGACTGGCGCGAAATGCGCGGCGCGGGCGTTCAGGCCAAACTCGCGGCTGAAAATGGAGAATCAAAACTCGCGCGGCTCGGCTCGCTCAACTGGCTGCGCGAATCCGGCGTGGACTTGCGCGCGGGCGAAAACTTCGTCGCCGAATGGAGTTCGCACGGCGCGACGATTGTCGGACTTTCCGTTGAAAAAAATTTACGCGCGTTGTTCGCGATAAAAGACACCGTCAAATCCGGCGCGGCAAACGTCGTCGCGCAACTCAACCGGCGCGGATTCAAAACTTATTTGCTGACCGGCGACAACGCGCTCACCGCCGCGAGCATCGCGAAACAAACCGGAATTCCCGCGGAAAATGTTTTTGCCGAAGTGCGTCCCGAACAAAAAGCGGAATTCGTCAAAAAACTTCAGTCGCAACGCGAGCGCGTCGCGTTTGTCGGTGACGGCATCAACGACGCGCCGGCGCTCGAACAGGCCGATCTGGGAATCGCCGTAAGCCGCGCCAGCGACGTGGCGCGCGAAGCGGCGGACATTATTTTGCTGAACTCGGAAATCGAAGCCGTGCCGGAAAGTCTCGGGCTGGCGCGAGCGACGCTGCGAACCATCAAACAGAATTTGTTCTGGGCGTTTTTCTACAACGCGATTGGCGTTCCGCTCGCGGCGCTGGGTTTTATGAGTCCGGTGCTGTGCGCGGCGGCGATGGGATTTTCCGACCTTATCGTCATCGGCAACGCGTTGCGATTGCGCCGGTGGAAATTGAGATAATTTTAACAGGCGAAATTCCGACCAAAACAAAGTTAAACGCCCCGTTTGATTTTGTCGGAGAACGAATTTTGTTCTGCCCTCAAAGGTTCCAATCTAAACGCGCCAACTCTGGGCTGAATGGATGGAATCCCGTGGGAATTCTCTGCCGACTGACAATTCGCGGCAACAATGGGCATTGAGAATATTTGGCGGACGCGGGATTTATGGTTTTGCCTTTTTTGTTTTCGCCGACGAGCAATCGAAGCGGGTTCGCCGCGCGCGTGCCGAGCCACGACGGGACCGTGAGGTATTCGTTTTCGTGTTTTTGCAATCCGTTGAGGCGCGGAAAATAAAAGCGGGAACGAAATCCAACGTCATTCGCCTCACCGAAACCGCATCCACGTTCTCCCTCTCCTGGGGGAGAGGGCCGGGGTGAGGGCGGGGCTTCTCTCAAACCAGATAAAATTGGTTCTTGATCCCTCCGCGCAATTCACGGATCGATCCACGCGCGAATGTCTGAGAAGTCGCGGCGCATTCCGAAACGGAAAAAAGCCGCTCCCAAAAAGCGGCCGGATCAGGGATCTGATCCAAAAGTTCGCTACAGGATTCGACGCAGGATTCCCGACCCGAAATGGTCACCCTCCGAGGTGATTGATCCGGGCCGTTACGCCTTCAGGCCGGTGATGACGTCGTTCAGTTTCGTCACCACCGGGTTCAATTCCGCGGGCGTGGGCGGATTACTGAACGTCTGGCTGAGCGTGCTGATGCTGTCGATGTTCGTGGCAGCATTGGCCTGAATCATCGCCAGCGCTTCATCAAAAGTCGGACGATCCGTGAACCCTTCGGCGACCGTGTCCGACAATCCATCGACCTGCCCCTGCAACGAATTGCATTGCGCCTGCAAACCGCTGACCTGCGTGGTGAGCGCGTCGATTAAATCTTTCAAGCTGTTGAATTGCGCGCGGAATGTTGCGGATGCCAGCGGCGCATTCGTTACGGGAAATGTGGGATCAAATGGCATAAGGATAAGTTTGAAGTTTGAAGTTTGAACGGCGAGCGCGGAAAATACGGAGCACGATTTTGTTCCGCGCTCCGGTTTTCGCCATCAAATCCCGGAGAAACGACGCGTTTGGACAGGTTTTGGCCGAGTGCGCCGTTATGTTGGCGGAATGAAAACGGTTGCAGAACGAATAAAGTTAGAGGCAGAGTATCCGCGCATCGTTCAACCAATTGGAATTATGGCAACCATCCTCAACGACAACGAACTTAAGAAACTGTTTGGCTCGGTCATTATTGATGGAGACCAAGCGTCGGTTCGCCCCAATTCTTACGTTTTACGATTGGGAAATGAAGGCGAGTTTCTCAATGCATCCAAAGAATTTACACTGGGTAAAAACAAAAAGGGAATTCGTATTTTACCGGGACATTCGGTTGCTATCACGTCACTTGAAACAATTGATTTTCGTCCAAGCACAGTACAAAAGATTTATCCAGATTGTGCGTTGCATGCCATTTTAAGCCCATCGACCGATTTATCGAGAGAGGGGATTGTCGCCCCAACAACGCAAATTGATGCCGGTTATCACGGGACTCTCAACTGGACAATCACAAATACGTCGAATCAAGAGAGACGTTTTCTTCAGCGGGAACGGATTTATCGAATAACAATCATGAAGTTGGAAAAAGATGAAGTTCCGCTGAAATGTTATGATGGAAGTTATCAGGATCAAACCGGTTATGTGCGCTCACGTCGTACCGGTGCTCCTGTAGGTATGCGCGATAACGAATGGGAAGATGCAGTCGCCGAAGGTGGGCCGGAGGCGTTGCTCGATAATTTAATCAAGTCTGGCTACCCTTGGCATGCATTGGCTCAAAAATTAAAAAACATCGATCAGCAGTTTAAAATTGTCTCAAACGAATATGGAGAAATCCACGACTCCTTGAGCAACTTGACTACTGAAGTTGACACGCTGAATCGTCAGCAGGCAGAGGCAACGCAATCGATACCACAGACAATAAGTTCAGCTTTAAGAGAAGCGGCGGAGTCGCTGCAAAATCGGTGGCTCCTTACCTCGGGCTCATTTCTGATAGCGCTATTAGGTCTGGGAATTTCTTTTACGAGCAGCGATAAGGCAATTGGTTTTTTGAAAGCAAACGGCGCATTTATTGGCTTGGCACTAGTTATTATCGGAGTTGTTTTTGCCGTGATTGGCATTCGCAAGACGCGATCCAAATAATACCGTTCATTTCAGCCCAATTACCCAAATCGGAACCGTGATTGTTCCGCGAAGCCAAGCGAGATCGGCTTGAACACGACGCATCGATGGAGCAATTGATTTTCCTTTCACGCGAGAAAGTCCGCTCATCGAATGCGTAATCAAAACTCCCACATCGATTTTATCGGCGTTATACGCAGAGAGGAAACGGATGTAATCGCGGGACAAAAATTCGTATCGGCTGAATTCAATTTCAATCGCAACACGGTCTTTCAACAAATCGAAACGTTGTTCATGCGGCTGATTTTCCATCACAAGAACTTCCTTCTGCCATTTACGGGACGTGAACGCGGAGCAAATCTTTGGCGTCAATCCATCTGCGCCAGCTGCGACGTTTGCCTCCTCGACTTCTTCGAGGACGCAAGTGATTTCGCGTTTAATGGCGAGATGAGAGTTAAGAATTTCTTCCGCGTGGCGATAGCTAAACGTCTCGAATTGCACTTCGAGACTAGATCAAACTTGGATCTGCGGTTCAATCGTTATTTGTGAGCGAGGCCGAGAATAATACTCACGAGTTTCTTACTGGCGTAGAAAGCTCGTGAAGTGCTGCCGTGTCCTGCGCCTTTGGTTCCAGGTTCAATGTATTCGCAAAGCGAACGCGACAATGCACCGAAGCCACACGCGCGAATTGTTTGTTGAATCTTTTCGTAATCTGCTTTCACCAATGCAATCAATTCTTCGTCACTGACATCAAATGCGTTTACTTGAATGAGCCGAGATTTCGGTTCATCGACGGAGAGCCATTCGCGTCCACAAACGATTGTTTTCTTTAGCTTCGACCACATGTGACTTTCGAGAAATGAAACATCGATGTCGCGCGTTGGGTTTATCATCGTGATCGCGAGAGTTTCTTTTGGAACCCATTGATCATTCTTCAAGCGCAATGAAGTCGTCTTCAATTCCCAGCCCAAACCATTTGGAGCCTGAACACAGTTCGGGTCGATGCTGATGCATCGTTCGAGCGTGAAACCGGCCCATCCTTTGTTTTTCTTTCCGTTTACGAAAACAGAAATGCCAAATTCCTCTGCCGTCTTTCGTAAATCTTTTCCGATGTAACGACGAAGAATCTCCAAG
>DASSNZ010000087.1:0-8312 GCA_035701135.1 Verrucomicrobiia bacterium | reverse complement strand
GAATTGCGCGTTTTCAATGATGGAATTGCCTATCGCTATCGCGTTCCCGGAAATGGCACGCGCCACATCAACGGCGAAAGCTCAGAATGGAACGTTCCAATCGGCTCGATTCTGTGGCATCAGGCGGAAAACAATCGTTCGTACGAGGCGCGTTACCAACCGGATATTGTCGGACAACTTCCGAAAGGATTGCGTTTGATGGCGCCCGCGACACTGGAATTTCCGAATGGCATCGGTTACGGAATGATGACCGAAGCGAATCTGGTTCATTACAGCGACATGTCGCTGGACGCGGTGGGCAAAAGCAGCTTCAAAGCATTTCTCCACGATGACCAGCGAGGCTGGGATCAGGAAGGCGAAATCGTTTCGCCTTGGCGCGTCACGATTCTGACGACCGATTTGAACGCGCTCGTCAACAGCGACATTGTAAAAAATCTTTGTCCGCCGCCTTCGCCGGAATTGGCGAACGCATCGTGGATTCGTCCCGGCCGATCCATCTGGCATTGGCTGACCGGCGGTCGTCCGAAACTGGAGGAACAACACACTTGGATAGATGGCGCGCGGAAAATGGGCTACGAATATTATCTCGTGGACGACGGCTGGCGCGATTGGAACGGCGGCGGCGACAACGCGTGGGACGCGATGGCCGATCTTGTGAAATACGCGAAAAGCCAGAACGTGGACATCTGGGCGTGGGTCAACTCGAAATATGTGTTCACGCCGGAAAATCGCATGGCGTATTTCAAACGCGCTAAGGACATCGGCATTGTCGGTTTGAAAATTGATTTTCCGCATCCGGCCAACACGGTTTGGGTTCGGTGGTACGACGATACGCTGCGCGACGCGGCGTTGGTCGGACTGATGATTGATTTTCACGGCGCGGTGAAACCGACCGGGCGCGAGCGCACCTGGCCGAACGAAATGACGCGCGAAGCGGTTGCCGGAAGAGAGCAGGGGAAAAATCCTTCCGTTCACGACACGACGCTTCCGTTTTTGCGATACGTTCAAGGTCCGGCGGATTACACGCCGACGCTGTTCATTCCGAAACGCCTCGATGGTTCGTCCTTCGCGCACGAACTTGCAATGGCGGTTGTTTATACTTCGCCGTTTCTCTGCATGGGCGACAATCCGCAGCACTATCTCGACAGCGCGGCGGCGGATGTGTTGAAAGCGTTGCCGGCTGTTTGGAACGAAACGCGCGTGCTGCCGAAAAGTAAAATCGGAGAAATCGCGGCATTCGCGCGCCGTCACGGAAACCAATGGTTCATCGGGGTTATCAATGGAACCATGCCGCGCCGCGAAACCGTCGTCCTGAATTTTCTCGGCAAAGGCAATTACAAACTCGTTGAACTCGCGGACAGCCCGGATCGCAACGACGCTTTTGCGCGTTCCGAACGAATTGTCACTCGGAAAGACACTCTGACTTTGCCACTGCGCAAAGACGGCGGTTACGTCGCGTGGCTCGTGCCGGAAGCCGAGAACGGCCGCTGATGTGATTTCGTATCGCGGCGCGACAGTTATCGAGCCGTCGTTGCTGGGAGTTGTTGTTGATGGCCTGAAATTCGGCGTGTGCGTTTCGTTCGGCGCGGTCGCGGGTTACATGAACCATGCGGATTTTCCTTCGCGCCATGGAATTCCCGCGAGAGTGACTCGCGCGGTTTTCTCCCATTGCGACCAATTATTCGCCGCAAAAGTTTATCGCGTATTGGTTCAATGAAATTGGCGCGAATGGATTGAAATGCGTCCGTTACATAAATCCCATCAAGGATACATTTTTCCCGTGGAGCGAGGTGTTGCGGACGCTTAGAATTTCATTTCAATCCGAATGGAAAAGACACGAAAAAAACGGATGAACTTTTCGCCGCTCGGGATTCTCGCGAGCGGGCCGGGAATATTTGGGATTTTTTTTGGCCTGATTTTTTTTAACGGCAATTCAAGTTTCGCCTTCACGCCCAGCGATGTGGTTACCAGTTCGTTTTCCTTCAGAAATGTATTTTACACTTCGAGCGGCGGGAACGCGTGGTTCAAGGACAATCAATCCGGCGGCGCGACTTATTTCTGGGGCCAGGCCAATGAAATCGAATGCGTGATTGACGCCTACGAATGGACATCGAATTCGACTTACAAAACGATGATCACGAGTCTGCTGAACGGATTCGAGGCGAACAACGGCAGCGACTGGTCGTGGAACGTCTATAATGACGATGTGATGTGGGCGTGCATGGCGTTCGCGCGCGGTTATCTACAGACGGGAAACACCACGTTCCGCGACATCGCGAAATCAAATTTCGATATGTGTTACGCGCGCGGCTGGGACAACGCTCTGGGCGGAATGTATTGGACGACGGGAAACACCAACAAAGTCGCCGCAGTCAACGGCCCGGCTTCAATCGCCGCGTATTTGCTTTATCAGAGTTATGGCGACGCCGGTTACTTGACGAAGGCGCAAACTATTTTCGATTGGGAGCGTTCCATGTTTTTTGTTCCGACCACCGGAATGATTTACGATGGAATGCGCACGAATGGTCCGCCCGGCGGCGCGCCCACCACTTACAATCAGGGCACATTCATCGGCGCGGCGAATTTTCTCGGCCGGACCAATGACGCCATTCTTGCGGCGGATTATACGATGAATCATATGACCAGCTCTGGAATTCTTCCGCAATACGGAACCAACAATAACAACTCGGGATTCAACGCGATTTTCATCCGTTGGATGGCGAGATTCATGAAAGAGCGCGGATTGCAAAGCAGATACCAGCAATGGTTGCAGGACAACGCGAACGCATCCTGGAATTTCCGGCGCACGACGGACAATCTTTCGTGGTGTCAATGGCGCCAGCAAACGCCGCGCGGCGTGAATCTGGATTCGTGGGATTGCATCGCTTCGTTTGAAATCATGCAAGCCGTGCCACCCACGCAAAGTTCAGCGCCGGGAACGGTAACGCTGAATTCCAGCGATGCCGCGGGAAATTCGAGCTTCAGCACCGGCGAAAACTGGTCGGATGGAAACGCGCCGTCGTGGACAAACAATTATCTGGTCAACACTCTTGAACTGCGAACTCCGGCCGACGCGACGTTTCATTATTTTTACGGCAGTTCATTGATCCTGACGAATGGCGGCGCGTTGCGGCTGACCACTTCGAGCGGCGCGATCATTACGGTTGGAACTCTTCTTGCGATGGATAATGGAATTGTCTCCGCGTGGAGTCGTCCGGCTGTTTTGAATGGACGCATTACGTTAAAATCGGGTGGAGGCGTTTTTGATCCGCAATCTTTCGGCGGATTCACGATTACGGCTCCGATTGACGGACCGGGAACTCTGACCGTTGCCACGGATAATAAAACGTTTGGCGGCACGGTGACTTTGGCGAGTTACAATTCTTATTCCGGCGGCACAATTATCAACGGTCCGTTCACGCTGCAACTCGCCAGTCCCGGCGCGCTGGGTTCCATCAACGGCTCGTTGACTTTCGAAAACAATGGCGACGGCCTGACAATTCCCCACGCCACTTACACAACTTCAAGTTACGGAACTTTAAATCTGAATGGCTTCGATGCGAGCATTGGAAATCTCGACGGCGAGGGCGGACGCATTGCGAACAATGTCGCGAGCGGAACCGTGGTTCTCACGATTGGCAATGGAAACGCCGGTGGCGGAGATTACGCGGGAATTATCGCGGATCACACTTCCGGCGGCGGAGTCATTGCGCTCGTCAAAACCGGTTCCGGGAAAATTACGCTTTCCGGCAAAAACACTTATTCCGGCGGCACGACGATTTCGGGAGGAACGCTGCAACTCGGCGATGCCTCGAACACCGGCGTTGTCTTTGGCGACATCGTCAATAACACGCAGCTGGTTTTCGCAAATCCTGACACGCAAACTTTCGCGGGAAAAATCAGCGGAAATGGCGCGTTCACAAAATCCGGCGCGGGAACATTGATTCTCACCGCCGCAAACACTTACGCCGGCGGAACCACGGTTTCCGAAGGAACGCTGCAGCTCGGCGATGGCGCGGTCAGGAATGGAACCGTGAACGGAAACATTCAGAACAACTCCGTTCTGGCCATCGCAAATCCGCAGCCGCAAACCATAACCGGTTCTATCGGCGGAAGCGGCGCGCTTGTGAAAACCGGCGCGGGAACGTTGACTTTTTCCGGCGCTAACACTTACACGGGCGAAACGCTCATCAAATCCGGCACGCTCGCATTGAGCGGCTCGGGCGCTGTTGGAAATTCGGCATCGGTTTCCATTTCGAGCGGCGCGAATTTGGATGTCACGGGACTCGCGAATCAAACGTTCACCGTCAATGCTTTCCAGACATTGACCGGCGGCGGCAGCGTGAATGGAAACGTGAGCGCGTCGGCGGGTTCCGCCATCAAACCCGGCGACGCGATTGGCGCGATGACAATTCAGGGAAACGCGACGCTGAATGGATTGCTCTACATGGAAATCAACCGAACGAACGCGCAAACCAGTGATCGCCTGATTTGTCTCGGAGACATCGCGGCGAACGGAACTCTGGTCGTGACGAATCTTGGTCCCGCGCTTCAACCCGGCGATGTTTTCCAACTTTTCAATAAACCGGTGAACGGTTTTAAAATGATTACGCTGCCAGACGTGGCTCCAAATATCTGGTCGAACAATCTCGCAACGGACGGAACCATCCGCGTGGTTGCGCCGGTCGCAACGGATCCAACCAAAATCACAATGCAGATTTCGCCCGGCGCGCTGTCATTATCGTGGCCGGCGGATCACATCGGCTGGAGATTGCAGTCCCAAACCAATGCGTGGAACGCCGGACTCGGAACCAACTGGTCGGATCTTCCAGGAACTGACGCGACCAACCATTTTACTCTGCCGACGGATTTTTCAAACGGCAGCGTGTTTTTCCGCCTGGTTTATCCGTGAAGTCAATTTGCCTGCCGAAATCCTGTTGTAAGTTCTGCGAATTCCGGACCGGAAAACCATGTCTCATTCTTCGCAATGTTTCTTGACTCCGCGCCGCGCATCATGGCGTTTTATCGCGATGAAAAACGGGCCGGCAAAACTTAACGACCACTCAAAATGATACTTGTTCTTGGGGCCACAGGTTACATCGGACAGGCGTTCGCGCGCGAATTGGAGGCACGCGGTTGGCCGTTTCGCGCCTTGTCGCGGCGCGAGGTGGATTACACGCGATTCGATATTCTGCTGAAATTTCTCCAATCCGCGAAACCGGAATTCATCGTCAACGCCGCCGGATACACTGGCAAACCAAACGTGGACGCCTGCGAAACCGCGCGCGCCGAAACACTTCTCGGAAACGTGCTGTTGCCGCAAACAATCGCGAACGCCGCCGCCGTGTGCGGAATTCCCTGGGGACACGTTTCCTCCGGTTGCATTTATTCCGGCGGAAAAATTTCGGAGAACGGCCGGATGCGCGCGGAAAAGGATTTCACGAAACCGGAGTTGCGCGCCATTGTCGAAAAATCTTCCGAACGCGTTCACGGATTCACCGAAGCCGACACGCCGAATTTTTCATTTCGCGATCCGCCATGCAGCTTTTACAGCGG
Source organism: Verrucomicrobiia bacterium (assembly GCA_035701135.1). GTDB lineage: Bacteria > Verrucomicrobiota > Verrucomicrobiia > Limisphaerales > DASXHY01 > DASXHY01. Next base: position 2,756 of record DASSNZ010000087.1, on the reverse strand, counting down.
ATCCAAAGCGCTGGGCGAGGAAACGATTTCCGGAATCGGACAAAGCTATATCTGGCGTTTGCGGATTCCATTCGATCAATTCGACAACGCGCGAAATTACCTCAGCAAAGTTCAGCGTTACGCGAAGGTTTACGACAACGTGAATTCCATTTCGCATCGCGCGGATTTTGCGAAAGCGTGTCTCGATCTTTGGGAGCGGAAAGCCGCGTTCGGAATTTACAATGTGACCAATCCCGGTTTCGTCACGACTCGGCAGGTTGTCGAATTGATCCAAAAAATTCTGAAACCGAACCGTCGTTTTGAATTCTGGGAAAGCGACGAGGCGTTTTATCGCGTGGCCGCAAAAACGCCGCGCTCCAATTGCATCATGGACACCACGAAATTGATTTCCGCCGGCGTGAAAATCCGGCCGGTGATTGAAGCGTTGGAAGATTCGCTGAAATCCTGGATTCCGGAAAAAACTTAGCGGCATGGGCATTCTGCCTGTTTGTTCCTGTTGCATTCAGAAGCGCGATTTTTTGAACTGTCGAAAACGGAAGCCGGCAACGCGCGGCGCGAGAGAACGGACGCGCGCCGTAAAATATTCATTCTTCAACCGGCTCGACTGAAACGGAAATCAGTCCGACTTCGGGCGGGGCCAATTGCTCAAACGCCGCGCGCGCCAGATCAATAATTCTTCCCTCGCGCACGAGCCGTTTTGCCGGGCCGTGATCCGTGATGGTAACAATCACCGAGCGTTGCGGATCGGATTCTGTCGTCACCCGCACGCGCGTGCCGAGCGGATAAAACCACGACGCGGCGGTAAGTTTATCCGGATCAAAGGGATCGCCGTTTGCCATAATTTTTCCGCGATGCGCTTCGCCGTACCAGGATGCCAATCCTTTGGCCGGCGCAGATTTTCCTGCGGGTTGGGCGTGAATCGCCAACGCGAGGATTCCGAGGAAAACAAATATTTTCATTCGCGCATCTCCAGGGCGCCGCGGACATTCCGAAATCCGAAACGGCCAGGATTTTTCCTGTCGCGGTTTCGGGAGCTCCGAAAAACCACAATCACGCTCAGGCTATCTAATTTTCCGATTTTTTTGCATGGGGCTTTTACCGCAGCGCGAATAAGGGATTTGCCTCCTGATTTTCGGGCGCGTGGTTTCGTAAAATCTTTTCAATCTTTCCGCGGCCATTTTCGCGGAAGCGTGACGAAGCAGATTGAATTATGCCCGATCCGGAAATGCCCATTTTTGTGTCCATCGGAATCATCGCCTGGAACGAGGAGGAAGCGATTGCGCCGATGTTGGAATCGTTGTTTCGGCAAACGTTTTTTGCTGAACTGGCGAGGCGGCGCGGCAGATGCGAAATCATTTGCCTCGCCAACGGCTGCACCGACAAAACGTGCGAAGTCGCGGGGAAAATTTTTTCCGATCAGACAAAATCGCATCCGCACGCCGACTTGTTTTCAGGTCGCGTCGTGGAATTGAAACAGCGCGGAAAAATCAACGCGTGGAATGCGTTCGTCCATTCCGTTTCATCGAAGTCCGCCGGATTTTTATTTCTGATGGACGCGGATATTGTCATTCACAATCGCGAGACGCTTTGGAACATGCTGTTCACGCTGCTGTTCAATCGCGAGGCGAATATCGCGGTGGATCGTCCGTGCAAAGACATCGAATTCAAACCGCGCAACACCTGGCGCGAAAAAATTTCGCTCGCGGCGTCGCGGCTCACGCGTTCCTCGGCGGCGCAACTCTGCGCGCAGTTGTATTGCATTCGCGCCGAAATCGCGCGGAACATTTATCTGCCGAAAGATCTGGCGGCGTGCGATGACGGATTCATCAAATCGCTGGTTTGCACGGATTTTCTGGCGCATCCCGTCTGGCCGATGCGGATTCTGCCGGCGCGAAATGCGTCGCATACGTTCGAGGCTTACACGTCGTTAAAAACGATTTTCAAAAACCAGAAACGCCAGGCGATTGGCCAGACCATCGTTCATATTCTCGTGGACAATTACCTGCGAAAGCTTTCGCCCATCGAACGCTCGAAGCTGGCCGAGACTTTGCGGAAAAAGGAAATCGAAGATCCAAACTGGCTCAAACGTCTCGTCAGCACGCACATCGGCGGAACGCGGTTTTTCTGGCAATTATATCCGGGATTGTTGGGCCATCGGTTCCGGCGTCTGTCGCAACTTTCGTTTTTGGATCGGATTATTTGCCTGCCGGCGGCGATTGCGGGATTTCTCGTTTCGCTTTGTTCCTGTTTCGCCGCTTCGAGATTTTTGAAATCCGGTTGCGTCGAGTATTGGCCGCGGGCAAAACGAAACGGTTTGAGACGGTTTGATTCCGGCGAACGGCGGCTCGCCCGGCTCACTCCGCTCAAGGCTCATCAGGATTGATCATGCGCGGAAATGTGCCGATCAAAATCGCCCGGCTGGTCGCGAATCTCGCGTTGAATCCGCGATACATTCCGCGGTGCGTGAATCACAACATCATCAACGGCCGCACGCCGGTGGATTTGGAAATGCCGTGGTTTTCGTACGCCGCGATTGATTTTCTGGAAAGATTCATGCGGCCCGAAATGACTGTTTGCGAGTACGGCTCGGGCGGTTCGACGCTTTTTTTTGCGCGTCGCGCGCGCTCGGTTTTTTCCATTGAGAACAGCGAGAAATGGTTTGATTTGGTCTTACGCCGGTTGCAACAGAATTCGCTGAACAATGTGACAATCCAGCTTCATCCTTTCGATTTTAAAAATCCCGCCAAGTTTGAAAG
>DASSNZ010000086.1:0-4757 GCA_035701135.1 Verrucomicrobiia bacterium | reverse complement strand
GGAGTTGGAAGTTGGAAGCTGGAAGTTGGGAGTTCGCGTTTTCGGCAATTCCAGCTTCCTTGACCGGAATTCCCCGGCGCACTTTCCGGCTCGTTTCATTCACCAGTTCCTGCAATGCCTGCGGAATCGCCTCGCCGCCTTCCGGCTCGGATTTCCCGCCGCTATTTTCCATCTTCAATCTTCCATCCTCTCTTTTCCCCACAACGCCGCGCGCTTCCTGCAGCAGCCGCGTGTAACGCCGCCGCACCACTTCGGCCATCGAGGCGAAATCATTCTGGCCGACAACGCCTTTGATTTTGAAACGACGATAGTTGGCGCGGTCCGGCCGGCCATTTTTAAATCGCACCATCGAAGCCACGGCGAAGGTTCCGCTGATGTTGGAAATGTCAAAACCTTCAATGCGTTGCGGCGGCGCGGAAAGTCCCAGCGCTTCGGCCAGTTCCGCCAAATCTTTTTCCGCGTCGAGCGTCGGCGGAAGGCTGTAGGGAATGCGCTCGAATTTTTCCGTCTTGCGCGTGGTGCGTTTCAGGTCGGTGATCAAATCGCGCAATTCCGCCGCGCGTTCGTATTCCTGGTTCGCGGCGGCTTTTTTCATTTCCGTTTCCAGTTGATCGCGCATTTCGTGGCATTGGCCGTTCAGGAAATCGCACGCGGCGTTGACCTGATCGAGATACTGCTCGCGAGTCACGTTGTTGATGCACGGCGCGGTGCAATATTTCAAATGCGCGTAAAGGCAATGGCGATAATCGCGCTCGGTCGGCGTGAGCGGACGGCAGCCGCGCAAATTGAATTGATGCCGCACGAGCGCGAGCGTCGCCCGCAACGCGCCGGAATTCGGGAACGGCCCGAAATAACGCGCTCCGTCGTCCTGCTTGATGCGCGTGAGCGTGAAGCGCGGAATCGGATCGTTCAGATTTACCTTAAGCATCAGATAGCGTTTGTCGTCGCGGAAACTGACGTTGTAACGCGGATGAAATTCCTTGATGAGTTTGCTTTCGAGCAGCAACGCTTCGGGTTCGCTGCGCACGATGTGAAAATCGAAATTGCAGATCGCCTCGGTGAGCGCGCGAAATTTCGGGTCCCAGCCGAGCCGGCGCGACGGCTGGAAATAATGGCTCACGCGCTTCCGAAGATCGCGCGCTTTGCCGACGTAAATCACCGTTCCAAACCGGTCGCGCATCAGGTAAACGCCCGGTTTGTGCGGCAATGAACTGACTTTCTGACGAATATTTTCCGGCACCAACACGGCAGAATTTCAACGCAAACCCGCATCAGCGCAAAGAAAAATTAGCTGAAAAATCAGTTCGCTTTAAAACGCGAATTGAAAATCAGGGGGAAATTTCCGAAAGCAATCTCGCGCACGGAATGACGCGCCCGGGCTTTTGGATTTTATTTAATCGAGATGAATAATTCCGCGCTGCAGCGCCGTCGTGGCGGCTTGCGTCCGGTCGTGAACGCGCAGTTTCGCGAGCAGATGTCCGACGTGAAGTTTCACGGTGACTTCGGCGACGGAAAGTTCAGCGGCGATTTCCTTGTTGCTTTTGCCGCCGACGATGAGTTTTAAAACTTCCATCTCGCGGCTCGTCAGATCGGGATGCGTCATGCGCTCGGCCAGTCGCGCGCCGATTGTCGGGGAAATGTAACGTTCGCCCGCGGCGGCGGCGCGAATCGTCGCGATCAATTCCTCGCGCGCGGCGGTTTTCGCCAGATAACCTTTCGCGCCGGCCTGAAATGCCTGGTAAATATCTTCTTCGCCTTCGTGCGTGGAAAGAATGACGATTGCCGCGTCCGGAAATTCCTTGCGAATCGCTTTCGCGGCTTCGATTCCGCTGAGTCCGGGCAATTGCAGATCCATCAGCACCAGATCGGGCCGATGCTGCCGATACAACGCAATCGCCTGTTCGGCATTCGAAGCCTCCAAAGTGACGGCCATGTCGGATTCCAGATCAATCGAACCGCGCAAACCGACCCGGACGACAAAATGATCGTCCACGACCATGATGCCGATTTTCTTTTTCGCTCGGGTTGTTTTCAACGAATCCAAATTATCAATAGACTGGCACATCTCAAAATTTTTTGACGCGGCCCGCGCCGTGAGAAATCAGTCTCGAAGGCGGGGAAACAACGGTCAACGCGGCACAAGTCCTAGCCGGGACATATACGAAAGCATTGCACGACGGACTGCCGACCTCCTGCCGGCAGAAACAAAATGAATTCGGGAATTTTCTCTCTTGCCGAATTTAATCGGCGGCACATTTACAGATTTCCAATCGGGCCGGAAAACGGTTCCAAAATCGTCGCGTCGCAGGAACCCGATTGCATTTGCAAAACCAGGACCGTTCCCGGCTCAAACGCTTCGCGGCGAACGTAGCCGATTGTGGAAATTTCATTTTGTATCGGAGATTTCGTCGCGCTCGTGACGTAGCCAACTTCCTTGCCGTCGCGGAACAACTTGTCGCCTTTTTCGGGCAAATGAATCAAAGTGTTAGGCAAGCGCAATCGGCGCAATTCGCGATTTACGCGGCCAATGCTGTGAATCCGATTCAGCACTTCCTGTCCGATGTAACAGCCCTTGTTGTAACTGATCGCGCGATTTTCGATTCCGCATTCCGCAGCGAGATGGCTTTCGTCCATGTCCGCGCCAAATCGCGGAATACCCGATTCAATCCGCGAAATTTCAAAAGCGTCCCATCCGCCCGCGCGACCGCCAATTGTTTTCGCGGCGGCAATCAATTTGTCCGCGACCGCGCCGAGGGAATTTGTGGGCACAAAAAAATCAAAACCAACCGAACCGAGTCGCGGCTGGTTCATCAGATAAATTTCTCCGAGCGTTTCATCGGTGAATTTCACGAAGCGAAACGGCGCGCCGGGAATTTCCGCGAACAATCCAACGCCGCGCGCGACGGATTCCGCTTTCGGACCTTGCACGCTCAACAGACCATAAAGCGCGGCGACATCCACAATCTGGACATCGTCGGCGACGACAAATTTTTCGAGCCGTTCCGAAACGACGCCTGTTAATCCGGGTTCAAAATCCAGCAGCAATTCGTCCTGAAGACAATAAATGTTCAAGTCGCTTTGCATTTTTCCCTTGGCCGTGACAAGCGCGGCGTAGCAGCCTTCGCCGGCGCGCAAACGTTTGATGTCATTCGTGACCTGGCCGTGAAGAAAGCGAACGCGATCCGCGCCCACGAGGCAAACGCGACTGCGAAAACTCAGGTCGAGAACGCCGGCGGATTCGCGCAGCGCGGAGTATTCGGCGGGAATATCGCCGTAATCGCGGACGATTTCGTGTTCGTTCAATTCGCCAAAACGCGCGTTCAATTCGTGATGAAATTCGTGCAAAGCAAGCGGATGCATCGGGTTTATTTCACTCGAAAAAGCGGACGGCGCAAACGGAAATCAATTCAGAATTTAGAATTCGGAAGCCGGGAGAACTTTGTTTCGAGATTCCGATGAATTTTGCCGGACAAAGATCGAAATCCGAGATCCGAAATCCGAAGCAAATCCGAAATTCGAATCCCGAAGCCGAGTCATCCACGGAGACCTGACGCGATTTGCGCCGATTTGGACCGCTTCTTATCAGCCATCCAAACTTTGTATTCATTTTCGGGTTTCGGATTTCGGATTTGCCCTCCGGCACCGGAATTTTCCCGTTTTTTTCGCGAATTTTAGCCGGATACACCCAAAATTTTTTTTATTTCTGATTGACCGGAATGGCCAAAGTATGTCGAGATGGTAGGCCGCTGGTTGTTTTGCAGGGCGTTTGAATCAGAATGGCGAAAACTCTCATCAGAAACAGAAACATCTCGCGAACGAGAAGCACGAAATACGACGCGCACCAAAAGGTCCTCTCCCAGACCTACGGCGCGCTGGCTGATCTCCGCCGCGAATTATCAGACTCGAAATCGGCCGTCGCCGAGCGCGAGGATATTCTCCGGAATTTCTGTTCGTGTCCGGATTCCCAGCGCGCCTGGCTTTTGCTTGAGGATTATTTCGAAAAACTTTCCCTGTCGCGCAAAGACTTTCCCGCCGCCGACTGGTGGCCGCGCCTGCTCGCCGCGCAGGGCCACAACCGTTTGGAGGAACTTGCGTTTCTGTTTCTTCGCGCGCATCGCACGCCGCCGCCGGAACTCGCGCCGCACGCGAACCTCAACCGTTTTGCCGAAATCGAAGAAGCCGAGCAGGAGCAACGGCTCGTTCGCGAACTGGAAGGCTGGCTGTTTCCGCAACGGCCGGTTCATCTGGATATTCCGCGCGCCTCGTTGCGCGTTGTCTGCCGTCCGCAACCGGATGCCGACCAGCCGTTGCGATTCCGGCTGGCGATTCAAATGCACCTGATGCGTCCGCGCACCGGCGAAAAAATCCGTTCGCTTCAGGACATCATCGAACTGACCACCCGCGCCGCGCATGAGCAGGAATTGTTTCCGCCGGATGACTGGGAATTCATTCAGTGGCTGACGGAAACGCATCGCGACCGGAAGGACGGCGACGATACGCTCGTTTTGTCCGACGTGGAATTGATGCACTGGCTCGTGCGCTGGGGCCACACTTCGCGATTGCAATCCGCCGCCGACCAGAAACCGCTGCGATTTTTCGGAGAAATTGCCGAGCTGATTCCGCATCTGGAAAACGGCGGTGAAAAGGAACTCGCCTTCACGCACCGGCTGAATCTTCCGAACGGCGAAACCAGCGCGCTGCCCGGCGTGCATTTTTTTGCGAGCCGCCCGCCGCTCGCGCTCGCGGGAAACACATTT
>DASSNZ010000085.1:0-15929 GCA_035701135.1 Verrucomicrobiia bacterium | reverse complement strand
ATCCTTGAATTGCAAAGGCGCGCGCTGGCCAACAGCGAAAATTCAGCCGCGCAATCGAAGAAAAAAACTCCGTCCCTCGCGCAAAACCAACCGCCGGATTCCCCGCTTTACCGGCGTCTGGTTGAAAATCTCGGACGCAGGCTCAGCCACGACGAAGCCAATTTCATTCGTCGCGCGCAGGCGGCTTACGAAAATACCCGGCTTCGAAATTTCACCGAAAACGATCTCGATACGATTTGCCGGACGGGCGAATATTACAGTTGGCGCGCGCTGGACATCTGGCCGGAACGCCCGCGCGATGATTTCCATTTCTGGATTTACGTCGCGCAGGAATTGCGACGCCGCAACATCCGTTATCCCGAATTCATGGACGGCATCACGGATTTCGGATTGATCGAAGAGGAAATGGCGGAATGGCAGCGCGCCAAAGAAATCGCGCGATGGAACCACTGGTTTCAAAATTTCGACAGCCACGCCGTCGCTTCACAGAGCGGAATGGTGGAACTGCGGCTCATGCTGAATTCCGACGAGGCGCGATTGCAATGGCGCTCGCAACCGGGCGTCGAGTTCGCGGATTTTAAACAAACGCACGCCAAACGTTTCGCGGAACAATTCGAGCGCGGCGCGTTGAATCTCGCCGCCGATTCTCTTCCACTCTGGAGCGCGTTGTTCAAGCCATGGCATTACGAAAGCTGGTGGGCGCTCAAATATTCCAATTCCACCGCGCGCCCGGCTTTGAACCGCCTGCTCCGTCTTCCGCTTGCGCCGGAAAGCATCGTCACGGAAAACGGAAAACCGCTCGCGCGCGTTGCCGAGCCGATGCGGCTGGAGCTTCGTCTGCCGGAAAATGGCAGCGGCGATTACGTCCTGAAACTCGTCACCGCCGAAGGCAATCCGCCGCCGGAAATTTTTTGCGCGTTGAGCGGGCGTCCCACTTTGTACCTGACGTCCGCCGGATTATTTCAAGGGCCGGCCGCCGACGCGCTGGACAGGAACATGAAAGCGGCGATTCCCGTTTCCGCGCTCGAAACCGCCGAAGGTTTGAATTTCCTGCACGCGACGGGAATTCCCATGCCGGAACACCTGTCCCGCCGCGTCAAAAACGTGCCGGTAAAAGTTGCGATTTCGTGCGCGCTCCAGCCGGTTTATCCCGGAAGCAAAAGCGAAGACATCGTTCTGAACGTGACCGCAAAAGCATCCGGAATGAAAACGGAAATTTTCACTCCGGACGGCTGGATTTCAAAATCGGATGACGCGACTGCGACGAAAAAGAAATCCGCGAAAGAAACGATCTCGATTCACGACCGCGCCGCTCAACGGCACTTCCCGACCTTGCTTGAAAATCTCGGTGTGAAATGGACGAATTATCCCGGCGAATGGACGTTGCGCCTCACGAAAAAAAATCCCGCCGTGTTTGCGGCCTGGCTCCGCTCGATTCCGCCGGAAATCGAAGTGCGGCTCGACAATGAACTCGCCACGCTGCGCGACGAGCCGGTCAGCGGAAGTCTTTCGCTCGATGTTCAGGAAGCGGCGATGGATTGGTTCGATCTCAAAGTGGTTCTCGATGTCGGCGACACGACGCTCACGAAAGAGGAATTGAAATTGTTGCTCAACGCGCGCGGCGGCTACGTGCGCCTCGGTGACAAAGGCTGGCGTCGGTTGCAATTCAATCTCACGCCCGAGGAAGACGAGCAGCTCGCCCGGATCGGCTTGAACATCGGGGATTTTTCCGCCGAACCGCAACGCTTTCACGCGCTGCAGCTCGCCGACGATGCCGCGAAAAAATTTCTCGCGCCCGAGCGCGTCGAGCAAATCCGACGCCGCGTCAGCGAATTGAAAACGCGCGTCGCTCCCACGCTGCCGAAAACCATTCGCGCCGAAATGCGTCCGTATCAAACCGATGGATTTCATTTTCTGGCGTATCTTACATCGAACCGTTTCGGCGGCGTTCTCGCGGACGACATGGGTCTGGGCAAAACCTTGCAGACGCTCGCATGGCTCGCGTGGCTGCGCGAAGCAACTCTCGATTCCCAATCTTCAACCCTCAATTCCTCTCTGGTCGTTTGCCCCAAATCCGTCACGGACAACTGGCGCGCGGAAGCGGAACGGTTTTTTCCCGATTTGCGCGTCCGCATCTGGCGCGGCGAATCCGCCGAGGAACTTTCCGCGGCGCGCGAAACAGCCGATCTCATTGTCATCAACTACGCGCAACTGCGTTCTCTCTCGCCTGAAATCGCGCGGGTTCAGTGGCTGGCCGCGATTCTCGACGAGGCGCAATACATTAAAAATCCCGATTCGCAAACCGCCCAGGCCGCGCGCGCGTTGAAAGCCGATTACCGTCTTGCGCTCACCGGCACGCCGATTGAAAACCGGCTGCTGGATTTGTGGAGCATTCTGGCGTTCTCGATGCCCGGCGCGCTCGGCAATCGCGCTCATTTTTTGCGAAGTTTCAACGCGAAGGACGATCCGCTGGCGCGACGACGCCTCGCCGCGCGGGTGCGGCCATTTCTGTTGCGACGCGCCAAAAGTCAGGTTGCCAAAGATTTGCCGGACCGCGTCGAGGAGGATTTGCTCTGCGAAATGGAAGGCGAACAAAACACGCTTTACCGCGCCGAACTCAAACGCGCGCGCCAACTCATTCTCGGACTGCAAACGCACAAACAATTCAACGACCAGCGATTCAACGTTCTCACTTCGCTTTTGCGGCTGCGCCAGATTTGCTGTCATCCCGCGCTCGTAAATCCAAAATTGCGCGGAGCGGAAAGCGCGAAACTTTCCGCGCTGGAAGATTTGCTCGAACCGCTGATGGAGGAAGGCCACAAAGTTCTCGTTTTTTCGCAATTTGTCACGATGCTGGATTTGCTGCGCGGCACGATGAAGCGCCGCAATTGGAAGCATTTTTATCTCGCCGGCGAAACGGAAAATCGCGGCAAAATCATCGAGGATTTTCAATCCGGAAAGGACGGCGCGGTTTTTTTAATTTCGCTCAAAGCGGGCGGGTTTGGATTGAATCTCACCGCCGCTTCGTACGTTGTGCTGTTCGATCCGTGGTGGAATCCCGCCGTGGAAAATCAGGCGATTGACCGGACGCATCGCATCGGCCAGACCAGCAAAGTCATGGCGTATCGGCTGCTCGTGCGTGACAGCGTCGAGCAAAAAATCCGCGCGTTGCAAAAGCAAAAAGCCGCGCTCGCCAGCGACGTGCTCGGCGAGGAACGCTTCGCGCAAAGTCTGACGCTGGATGATTTGCGGTTTTTGTTTGCGGATTGAAGATTACTGACGTCAGAGGTTGGAAGCTTTTGCGTATCGAATGCAAACCCGCGTTTCACGTGTTATTTCGAAATGGGGTTTTTCCATTTCAATCCTTTGAATCGCGCGAAATCCGTGTCGGTGGAATACAGCGTGCAATTATGTTCGACTGCAAGGGCGGCGAGATGGGCATCGGAAACCAGATTTCCCGTAGCTTTCCCACTCTGAAGCATTTGCTGGAAAATCGTCCAGTGCTGGTCTGTGGGCTGGACAATGCGAACGCAGGGCTGATTAAACCAGCTTTGCACGCGTTCAGCGGCTTCTTTAAGAGTAAGCGGCCGTTGATGCAATCGGGTATTCGTGCCAATGCGAATGAACGCGCTCAAAACGGGCCAACACAAACCAACTGAATCCAAGCCACTAAGCTGCGCGTCCCACCAGGTTCGAGCGGTTTCGTGATGTTCTGACAAACTATCTTCCGCATAAAGCACAAGATTGGCGTCAACAAGAATCACTGGTAGTCTTCTCCTTCTGTAGCGGCAATTAGCTCAGAGATATTGTCGAAACTGAAACCCTGTCTCATGCCGAGCGGACGCGGCTTTGTCCGATACGGTTTCGCGGCCGGCGGAGCCAAAATTTCCTCAAGCCCCACTCTCAACGCGGCATTAATTACTTCTTTGAAAGGCTTGTGCAGCTTCGCCGCGCCTTTTCTGGCTTTGGCCGCGATGTCCGGATCAAGTGTTAATGTTGTTCTCACATAAGCATCATGATGCTTTCACCCCAGATGTCAATATGCTCTGATTGTAAAAGTTTTTACGATTTAGCACGGGAGAAAAATTAAAACGGACCACCGGAATGATTGAACTACCACACCTCACCCGAATGGGGGATGGATCACGAAAGGTTTCCTGTTGCCGCAAGCGCGCGCCTGCCTTTAAATTTCCGGCTTTATGCCACACAGCCGAAATCTCAATTGCGCGCGGCAATCCGCCGTTTTCAAAACCGATGAACGTTAAATCCTCCTCCATCGAGCGTGCCTACCGATTGGCGCACGAACGTTATGCCGCACTCGGCGTTGATACGGAGAAAGCAATCCGATCGCTTGCCGGCGTTTCCATTTCCATTCATTGCTGGCAGGGCGACGACGTGGGCGGTTTCGAAAATGCCGGAAGCGAAATCGGCGGCGGCCTCGCCGTCACGGGCAATTATCCCGGAAAAGCCCGCACGCCGCAGGAATTGCGCGCGGATTTCGAGAAAGCCGCGTCGCTCATTCCCGGCAATCATCGCCTGAATCTTCACGCGAGTTACGGCGAAATGAACGGAAAAAAAACAGACCGCGACGAACTCGGCGTCGAGCAATTCAAAAACTGGATTGCATGGGCGAAAACGAGAAAATTCGCGCTCGATTTCAATCAAACGTATTTCAGCCATCCGAAAGCCGCCGATGGATTCACGCTCACGCATCCCGACAAGGCGATTCGCCGTTTCTGGATCGAGCACGGAATCCGTTGCCGCGAAATCGGCGCGGCATTCGGCAAGGCGCTTGGCAAAACGTGCCTGACCAATCTGTGGATTCCCGACGGCATGAAGGACTCGCCCGCCGACCGAAAAGCGTATCGCGCGCGCCTGGTGGAATCGCTCGACGCCGTGTTCGCGAAAAAAATTGACCCAAAGCTCAACGTGGATTCCGTCGAACCGAAACTGTTCGGCATCGGCTCGGAAAGTTTTGTCGTCGGCTCGCATGAATTTTACCTCGGCTATGCGCTCACGCGGAAAAAAATGCTCACGCTCGACGCCGGGCATTATCATCCGACAGAAGGAATCGCGGACAAAATTTCCGCCGTGCTGCAATTTCTTCCCGAAATCGCGCTGCACGTCAGTCGCGGCGTTCGATGGGACAGCGATCACGTCGTGACGCTGACGGACGAGTTGGAAGCGATTGCGCAGGAAATTATCTGGGGCGGTTACGCAGGCCGCGTGCGCATCGGTCTGGATTATTTTGATGCCAGCATCAACCGCGTCGCGGCGTGGGTCATCGGCACGCGCAACATGTGCCGCGCGCTGTTGCTCGCGTTGTTGGCGCCCATTGAAAAAATCCGAGCCGCCGAAGCCGAGGGCGATTACACGTCGCGCCTTGTTTTGATGGAAGAGGCCAAAACACTTCCGGCCGGAGCGGTCTGGGATTATTACTGTCTGCATCACGACGTGCCGGTCGGCGACGACTGGCTTGCGGAAATCAAGCATTACGAAGCCGATGTTCTTTCCAAACGCCAATAATCCGATTCAAAGTTCACAGGTAGAATTGAACAAAATCAGCGGATTGAGAAAACTCTCAGTGACGAATTCATAAATGTCTTCCCCGCTGCTGCAACTCAATCACATCACGAAATCCTTCGGCGCGGTCCGCGCGCTCAAGGGCGTTTCCTTCGATTTGCAAGCCGGCGAAGTTCACGCATTGCTTGGCGAAAACGGCGCGGGAAAATCCACGCTCATCAAAATCATCACCGGCGCGCACCAGCCCGATTCCGGCGAAATCGAAATCAACGGCTCGCGCGTGGAAAAACTTTCTCCCGCTTCCGCGCGGAAACTCGGCATCGCGTGCATTTACCAGCAGCCCGCGTTGTTTCCGGATTTGACCGTCGCGGAAAATATCGCGCTTCGATTGAAGCCTCCGAAAATTTTCGCGCGCGTCCAATGGAAAGAGCGCCGGGAGCAGGCGCGAAAATTATTGCAACGCGTTGGCGCGGAGATTTCGCCCGACGCGGAAATCCGAACACTCTCGATGCCGGAACAGCAGCTTGTGGAAATCGCGTGCGCGCTCGGCGCGGGCGCGCGAATCGTCATCATGGACGAGCCGACGGCGTCGCTCACGCAAAAGGAGCAGCATCTTTTGTTTGCGGTCGTCCGCGATTTACGCGCGAGCGGCGCGGGTGTGATTTATATTTCACATCGGCTGGAGGAAATTTTTCAACTCGCGGATCGCGTCACTGTTTTGCGCGACGGCGCGAGCGTGGGAACGAGGATGGTTAAATCAGTAGAATCGTCAAATCGTGATTCGAAGTCGGAAGCTCAACCACCCAATCACTCATTTAACGAATCACCGATCACGGACTCTCCCGTCACCGAATCCGAATTGATCAAAATGATGGTGGGCCGGGAAGTGTCGCAAATCTATCCCGCGGCCGAAAACGAGCCGGGTGAAATCGTGCTGGCGACGAAAAAAATCGGCTGCGCGTTCAGCGGCATTCGCGATGTCTCGCTGGAAATTCGCGCGGGAGAAATTGTCGGATTGGCCGGATTGGTCGGCGCCGGTCGAACGGAACTGGCGCGCGTTTTGTTTGGCATTACACCGGCCGATTCGGGAGAAATTTTCCTGCGCGGAAAACGTGTTCCGATTCGTTCGCCGCGCCAGGCCGTTGCGCACGGAATCGCTTACGTGCCGGAAGACCGGCGGCGTCACGGCGTCATTCTCGATCTGCCCATCGCGCAAAACATGACGATGGCGATTCATCGGCGGATTTTTCCGGGAACGTGGCTGCGTTTCGGCGCGGAGCGGCGGCTGGCGCTGGATTTTATTTCCAATCTCGGCATCAAAGCGTACGGACCGGAAGCGCCGGCAAATTCACTTTCCGGCGGCAATCAGCAGAAAGTTTCGCTCGCGCGCTGGCTGGCGACCGAACCGAAAGTTTTGATTCTCGACGAGCCGACGCAAGGCGTGGATGTCGGCGCGAAAAGTGAAATTCATAAAATCATTCGTCGCCTCGCGAAAGAAGGACTGGCCGTTTTGATGATTTCGAGCGACCTGCCGGAAATCCTTGGAATGAGCGACCGGATTCTGGTGATGCGCGGCGGAACGATTGCCGCCGAACTGCCCGGGAAATCCGAAGCGCACACGGTGATGTCGGCGGCGCTGGGAACAATTCAAACATGAACAGAAGCAAACGAAGAAAACAAAAAACGAACAGGCTTGTCGTTTGTTTTTGGGCCCGTTCAGCGCACGGACGAAATGGTTCGTCGGAATTTCATTTTCGCGTCGGCTCGCGCTTCATTGTCTCGACCTTGTATCCATGGTTCCCTCCTGTTGAATCTGATTGGGTTCGCATTGGGACAGATCGGAGAAGTAAAACAAAATTTCGCGTCCGACAAGCCGAAGGCCTGCAAGACAGTAGCCGGAAATCGAAGCGCCGCGAAGATTTCCGGTCAGCGATGGAGTTGCTTGTGAATTGTCGAAAAATCGGTTTTGGAGGTGTTGTTTGAACCGGTATTTTCGCGAACTTTCCGTCGCCGCCGCTTTGCTCGCATTATTGATTGCGCTGGCGATTCTCGCGCCGTCGTTTTTCCAGCCGCAACCGCTGCTTTCGCTAGCAACACGCGAAGCGCCGACGCTTGTGATCGCGTGCGGCATGGCGCTCGTCATCATCTGTCGGGAAATTGATATTTCCGTCGGCTCGCTTTTTGCCGTGTGCGGCGTTTGCGCGGGGTTGCTTACCGCGATGCACTGGCCGCTGATTCTCGTTTTGTGCGCGTCGGTTTTGATTGGCGCCGCGTTTGGCGCGATCAACGGCGGTCTTGTTGCGGGACTCGGTTTGCCGAGCATTGTCGTGACGTTGGCGACGATGGTGACGTGGCGGGAAGGGTTGCGCTGGCTGCGTCAGGGCGCATTCGTGAATCTGCCGGAAAACACGCAATGGTTCGGGTTCAGCCAGAAAGCCGGGCAATGGACGCTTGTGACTGTCGCGCTCGTAATCCTTGTTTTGATCGCGCTGGCGTCGAAGCATTTGTCCATCGGAAGATTTATTTACGCGGTTGGAACCGATGCGGAAGCGGCGCGGCTTTCGGGAATTCGCCCGCGCGCGGTGACATTTTTCACGTTCGTTTTTATCGGCGCGCTTACCGGTTTGGCGGCGATGATGAACACGGTTCAATCGCCGCAAGTGGACCCGAATTCCGGAACCGGTCTGGAATTGAAAACCATTGCGGCGGTCGTCGTCGGCGGCGTGGCGATTACGGGCGGGCGCGGGAATTTGTGGGGCGTGTTTGTCGGGCTGCTGCTGCTGGGCTGCATCAGTCCGGCGCTGACGCATTTGCATATCGAGGCGTATTGGGAAAAGGCGATTCAAGGCGCGATCATCCTGCTGGCCGTTGTTGCGGACGGCTGGCGAAGCAGAAAGGCGAGTCATTGATTTCAACCGCTCATCCGATGAATGCTAATTTTATGAAAACGGGAATTTGAAAAATGACGGTGGAATGTCACTGAAACGATCTGCAATTCTCGAATGAAAGAAAACATTCCAAAAACATTTAGCGTTTATCAGCGAAGATTAACGGTTCCATTTTAACGGTTATGTCGTCATCAAAAAACAGCAGTTGGAAATCGGTTTTGTTGCGCCACGAAACCATTCTGTTTTTCGTCCTCGCGGCGGAATGGATTTTTTTCGATTCCATCGGGCGGAACTTCGGCACGCTGGATAATTCCTTCGATATTCTGCGGCACTCGTGCGAAATCGGATTGCTCGCGGTCGCGATGACTCCGGTCATTTTGACCGGCGGAATTGATTTATCCGTCGGTTCTTTGTTAGGATTGTGCGCGATTTTGTTTGGGAAATTGTGGCGCGATGCCCAATTGCCGATCTGGGCGGCGGCGCTGAGCACGCTGGGAATTGGCGCAATCGCCGGCAGCCTGAACGCGGTGCTGATCACGTGGCTGCGGTTGCCGGCGCTGATCGTGACGCTCGGAACCTATTCGCTTTTTCGCGGACTGGCAGAAGCGATCACGCATGGCGTGGACACGTTCACCGATTTTCCAGGCTCATTTCTTTTTCTCGGGCAGGAACGCTGGCTCGGCATTCCGGCGCAAGCGCCGGTTTTCATTCTTGTCACGATTTTCTTCTGGCTGCTGGTGCATCGGACGGCATTTGGACGTTCGTTCCGCGCGATTGGATTTTCGCCGGAAGGCGCGCGTTACGCGGGAATTCCCGTCGCGCGACGCGTTTCGATGACTTATGTGCTGGCGGGAATTGTCTCGGCCATTGCCGCGATTGTTTACGTCGCGCGCATCGGGCAGGCGAAAGCGGACGCGGGAACCGATTACGAATTGTTGGCGATCACGGCTGTCGTGTTAGGCGGCACGAGCATTTTCGGCGGAATCGGCTCGGTGCATGGAACCATTCTCGGCGTCGCGGCCATTGCCGTTCTGGAAAGCGGAATGGTTCACGCGTTGGAACCGCGCGAGCTGGCGCGAATGTTCACGGGCGTGCTGCTGATTCTCGCGCTGACCAGTTCCGTCGCGCCAAAACTCATTTCCGCCTTGCGCGCCCGGAAATCCGCGCCCAAACTTCCAAAGCAATACTCAACGACCGCATGAACACGAAAAATTTTTTTGCATTGATCGCGCTTGCCGGCAGCCTCGCGCTGCTTGCCGGTTGCAACAAATCCGAATCGTCCGCCGAAAACAACGCCTCCGGCAAAAAGAAACTCACCATCGCGCTGCTGCCCAAATCCAAGGGAAATGCGTATTTCATTTCGTGCAAGGAAGGCGCGGACAAAGCCGCAAAGGAACTGGGCGATGAATTGATTTTCGATGGACCGACCGGCACCGATCCGGCCAAGCAGAATGAAATCGTGGACAACTGGATTACGCTCGGCGTGGATGTCATCGCCGCCGCGTGCGAAAACAAGGAAGGCATTTCAACCGCGTTGCGAAAAGCGCGTCAAAAGGGAATCAAGGTCATCACGTACGATGCCGACGCGCTGCCGGACGCCCGAGCGTTTTTTGTGAATCAGGCGACGCCGGAAGGAATCGGATACACTTTGATGGATGAAGCCGGGCGATTGTGCGACGGACAGGGCGAATTCGCCATTATCACCGCGTCGCTCACCGCGGCCAATCAGCAGGAATGGCAAAAATACATCGAGAAACGACGCGCGGAAAAATATCCGAATATGAAATTGATCGCGGTGCGCCCATGCGATGATTTGAAAGACAAGGCGCAATCCGAAACGACCGCGTTGTTGAGCGCGAATCCGAATTTAAAACTCATCATGGCCATTTGTTCTCCGGGAGTTCCCGGCGCGGCGGAAGCGGTGAAACAGGCCGGGAAAGCCGGAATCGTGAAAGTGATCGGCCTCGGATTGCCGAATGAAAATCGCCGTTACATCAAGGAAGGCGTGACCGACAGCATTGTTCTGTGGAACACGGAGGACCTGGGTTATCTTACCGTTTACGCGGCGGACGCGCTGGCACGCGGGACTTTGAAACCGGGCGACAAATCCATCAAAGCGGGTTCGCTTGGGACATTTCAAATTCAGGGCGACAACATCCTCCTCGGCAAGCCGTATATTTTCAACAAAGAGAACGTGGATTCGTTCCATTTTTGAATGACGCGGCACGCTTTCAAAATGAAGCTCAAGCCGGGTTGCGCGGCGGAATATAAAAAACGGCACGACGAAGTCTGGCCGGAACTGGCGAAGGAAATTCGCTCGGCGGGAGTTTCCGATTACTCGATTTTTTTCGATGAAGAAACTTTGACGTTATTCGCCGTCCAGAAACTCAGCGAAGGAAATTCCGCCGGCGAACTTCCGAATTCGCCGCTCGTTCGAAAATGGTGGGATTCCATGGCGCCATTGATGGAAACGCATCCCGATAACGCGCCGATTTGCGTGGAGTTAAAAGAAGTTTTTCATCTGGCGTAATTATTGAAAATTCCACTCGCTTAAGCAGAAAAAAACGTCCCGCTCAATTCAGGATTTTCAACGCCCAGTAGGTCATTACCCTATGTTTTGACGGATTGTAATTTCACACAATACGTTCAAAGTCATTGAGATGAGTGTCGCCGGTCAAAGTTCGACTTCAAATCCGCTTAATCCCACGCTTTTGCGAGTTCAGGATCTGAGCGCGATTTGCGACGCGATGCCGCTGGCGATTGTATCGGCGGATCGCGAGGGCCGTTGTCGCGCGGCGAACAAGGCTTTTGGAAACTGGTTTGGCGTTGCAGACAACGATCTTCAAGGGCGGGCGTTGGAGGAAATTTTCGGCGCGGAATTGTATTCGCGGATGCAACCACAAATTCAGGCCGCGCTGGCGGGAAATCGGCGGAGTTTTGGAATCCACATGCGACGCGACGACGGATCGGAACATTCCATGATGGTTCATTGCATTCCGCGCGTTCATGAGGAATTTCTCGAAGGAATTCACATCGCCATGACGGAAATTGCCGACGGCAAAATTTTCCAGGAAGAAACGCGGCGAAGAAACGCGGAACTGGAGCAGCGCGTCAAGGAACGCACCGCGCAACTGGAAAGCACCAACCGCGAACTCGAGGCGTTTTGCTATTCCGTTTCGCACGATTTGCGCGCGCCGCTGCGCGCGGTTCGCGGTTTCAGCGAGGTGCTGACGGAACAATACGCCGAACAATTGGATTCGCGCGGGAAGGATTTTTTGCGTCGCGTGACGGACGCGAGTTTGCAGATGGATAATCTCGTGGAAGATCTGCTGAGACTTTCGCGCGTTTCGCGCGGCGAAATTCAGAATCAGGAAATCCATCTCAGTCCGATTGCGGAGGATATTTTGCTCGGGTTGAAACAAGCCGAACCTTCGCGAAACGTGGAGATTTTCATCGCGCCGGATTTGCGGGCGAAAGGCGACGCGCGGCTGACGCGGCTGGTGCTGGACAATCTTTTGCGGAACGCCTGGAAATTCACCGGAAAACGCGAGCGCGCGCGGATTGAATTTGGCCGGAGCGAAGAACCGTCCGCCGCGTTTTTCGTGCGGGACAACGGCGTGGGATTCGACATGGCGTATGTGAACCGGCTGTTCGGAGTATTTCAGCGATTGCATTCGCCCGCCGAATTTCCCGGCTCGGGCGTGGGACTGGCCATTGTTCAGCGCGTGATCAATCGCCACGGCGGACGCGTCTGGGCCGAAGGCGCGGTGGATTCGGGAGCTACGATTTATTTTACTTTGCCTGGAAATGGTCTTTCCTGAACGGTTTCAAACGCAGGTTACCGAGGGCTTGCCTGCTTGCATCCCGCGGAAGAATCGGGGTATCATAAATGAGATTGAAAAGCGGGTTGCATGAATAAAAAAACAATTTTGCTGGTGGAAGACAACGCAAATGATGAGTTCCTCACCCTGCGCGCGCTCAAGAAACATAACATCGCCAACGACGTGGTCGTGGCGCGCGACGGCGCGGAAGCGTTGGATTACCTATTCGGAACCGGAACTTACGAGGGGCGCGACCCGGCGGATATTCCGGTCGTAATGCTGCTGGATTTGAAATTGCCGAAGGTGGACGGAATGGAAGTGTTGCGCCGCGTTCGCGCCGACGAGCGGACGCATTTGATTCCGGTCGTTATTTTGACTTCGTCCAATGAAGACCGCGACGTGATCAACGGGTACAAACTCGGCACGAACAGCTACGTTCAGAAGCCCGTGGATTTCACCGCGTTCGTGGATGCCGTGGGCCAGCTTGGATTGTACTGGCTCATGCTGAATCAACCCGTTCCAACAAAAACATGAGCGTGAACGGCCGGCAATTGCGTGTGTTGCTCGTGGAAGATTCCGAGAACGACGCGGCTTTGCTGGAAATCGCGCTGGAACGCGCGGGCTTTCACATCCAATCCAATCGCGTCCAAACTGCGGAATCTCTTTCCGCCGCGCTCGAACGACAGGAATGGGATGTCATCATCGCGGATTATGTCATGCCGCACTTCGACGGCTTGAGCGCCCTGGCGCTCGTCAAGCAACACGGCCTGGATCTTCCTTTCATCATTGTTTCAGGTCACATCACGGACGATACCGCCGTCGCCGCGATGAAAGCAGGCGCGCACGATTACGTGATGAAGGACAATCTCACGCGCCTCGCTCCGGCGGTGGAGCGCGAGCTGCGCGACGCGGAAATGCGCCACGCGCGAAAACAGGCGGAGAAAAAATTGTGGGAGGAACACGCGTTTCGCCAGGCGATTGAAAATTCCATTCCATCCGGCATTGCGGTTGTGAATCTCGAAGGCCGGCAAACTTATGTGAATCCGGCATTCTGCCAGATGGTCGGCTGGAACGAATCGGAATTGATCGGCGCCAAACCGCCTTTCGTTTATTGGCCGCCATCGGAACTTGACGCGATTACCGCCGCGATGACCCGCGCGTTGAACGCCACAACGCATTCGGAAGGATTTGAATTGCGTTATTGCCGGCGCAACGGCGAATTGCTCGACGTTCTGGTTCTGGTGACGCCGTTGCACGATGATTTCAATAATATCAGCGGCTGGCTCAGTTCCGTCACGGACATCACGCAATTAAAGCAGGCCGAAGCCGCGTTGCGCCGCTCGCATGAGGAATTGGAATTGCGCGTCCGCGAACGCACCGCCGATCTTTCCGCGGCAAACAGCCAGTTGCAATCCGCGATGGCCGAGCGGCATCGGCTCGAACACGAATTGCTGGAAATCACCGAGAAAGAACGGCGTCGTATCGGTTTGGATTTGCATGATGATCTCGGCCAGAAACTTTCCGGCGTTGCGCTGATGGCAAAAGGGCTTCAACTCAAGCTCGCCAAGCAGCGCGTGGCTGAAGCGAAGGACGCCGCGAAAATTCACAAGCTGGTTCAGGAGGCGATGGATCACGCGAGTGATGTGGCTCACGATCTCGCGACGCTGGATGTTCAGGAAAATGATTTGCAGGCGGCGCTCCAGGCATTGGCGGATCACGCGGCGGATTCATTCGGAATTTCCTGCAAATTTGAGGGTTGCGAAAACGTTCCGCCGATTGGAACCAACGTGGTCCGACAGCTTTGCAAAATCGCGCAGGAAGCTTTGACCAACGCGATCAAACACGGGAAATCCAAACGTGTGCGCATCAGTCTGGAAACCGAGCCGGATCAACTTTTACTCACGATTCGCAACAGCGGCACGCCGTTTCCATCGGTGGTCAGCCAGAATGCCGGAATGGGACTGCGCATTATGAATTATCGCGCGAACCTGATTGAAGCTTCCCTGGAAATCAAACCCGGACGATTGGATGGAACGGTTGTGATCTGCTCGGTTCCTTTGTCGAAAAAGAAAACGGATTCACCCGCAACGAATGGAATTCTGAAAAAAAAACGCGCGCCCGCGAAAGTTTAATCCTTTTTCCGAAATCGCGTTCCGATCAAAATGCCAAGAGCCAAAACGGCGCCCAATGCCGCGTAAGGATGTTTCCGAAGCAATTTGTCGGTCGCGCGCGCGCCGCCAATGGCCTGATTTTTCAAACGCCGGCAGGTTTCCTTGATGCGACTGACGCGTCCGGCAATTTCGCGGCGCGATTCTTCCGAGGCATTTTCTGCGAGTGTTTTTGCGAATTCATCCGCGCCCTGTTCCACCATCGCAAGGTCAGCAGCCAGTTTGTCCAGCGATGATTCGTTTGAAATCAGATCTTTAAAATAAACTTCCATAAATCGTTTCCCAAATTTCCGCGCGGCTGTTCAGAATAATCGTTTTCGCGCCCATGCCAATGGGGTGTGAGCCTTCCGCTCAACTGACAGGCGGTTCGTTCAAATTCGCCCAATACGTGTGAATCGTCCGCGCCACATCCACGAGCGCATCGAAACCCACGGGTTTCACCAGATACGAATTCGCCCCGAGATCGTAAGCTCTCTTGATGTCGCGATCGTGGTTCGATGATGTCAGCACAATGACCGGGAGATTTCTGAATTGCGCGTCGTTGCGCAGCCATGTGAGCAAATCAAATCCGTTGACGCGCGGCATTTTCAAGTCCAGCAGAATCATTTGCGGAACAGGATGTCTTTTCCGATCCGAAAATGGAGCGGTTCCACGAAGGTAAGCCATCGCTTCGTCGCCATCGTTGACCGATTGCAAATTGAATTCAACTCCCGCCTTCACGCAGGCGTGCTGAAAAAGAATCGCATCGTTCGGGTCGTCTTCGACGTGTAAAATGTTGATGCGGACTGACATGGTTGAATGAGCCAACACCTGCAAATCTAAGCTGCGACACGCAGTTTGCAACTCTGTTCGCGCGAAGGGATTCGGTTTTTATTCCGGCATTTCCCGAAAATGCCTGCAGATTACAATTGGTTCAGGCCGAATCGGGAAAGTAATTTGTAAAAATTGCGCCGGCGCATCACGGTTTCGACGTAATGTTGCGTGCCGGGAAAACCAATTTGCCGGATGAAAATTTCGCTGTTGGTCGCCGCCGCGCCGCCGGTCCATTTCAGAACATTTCCACGACCTGCATTGTAATCCGCCAGGGCGTACGGCACTGGATTGTCGGTTTTTCCATAGCGTTTGAGCAGCTTGCTCAGATAAAACGCGCCGGCCAGGGTATTCGTGCCGGGATCGCTGCATTGTTCGTGTTGAAAAGTGGTAATACGTTCCTCGTCAGCCCATTCCTGTGCCGCGACTTCCTGAAGCTGCATCAGGCCGATTTCGCCTTTTCGCCCGCGAACCGTCGGATCAAATCCGCTTTCGCGCCAGATCACCGCCTGAAGCAGCAGAAAATCCACATGATAACGATCCGCCGCGGCGCGGATTTGGGGAGAAAACCGTTTTTCGCGCCATTCCGCGCGCCAGACGGAAAACGCAATTCCAGCAAGCAGAAGAAGGAAAAAGGAAATGATCGCGAGCCTGCGTTTCACCGGTTCAGAATAATCGTTCGCGGAATCCGATGCAGCAACTTTTCAAACGATTCAAAG
>DASSNZ010000084.1:0-4925 GCA_035701135.1 Verrucomicrobiia bacterium | reverse complement strand
ATTTTTCAGACCTGCAAAAATTACGGCCTGAATCACATGCGATTTCATTCGTGGTGTCCGCCCGAGGCGGCGTTCGAGGCCGCCGACGAAATGGGATTTTATCTCCAACCCGAATGCGGCATGTGGAATTCCATCAGCCCCGGTTCGGCGATGGAAAAAATGCTTTATCTCGAAACCGACCGCATCATCAAGGCTTACGGAAATCATCCTTCGTTCGTCATGCTTTCCGCGATGAACGAGGCGCACGGCAATTGGAAACCGAGTCTCGCAAAATGGGTCGAGCATTTCCGCGCGCTCGATCCGCGCCGGCTTTACACCCCAGATACGGGCTGGTCGGCGATCAATGAGCCGGGACCGGTCAAGGACGCGGATTATCTTTCCGTCGGACGCATCGGTCCGCATCGCGTTCGCGGCGAATCCGCCTGGTTCGGCGGCGATTATTCCGAATCGCTGAAAGGCGTGGACGTTCCCGTCCTGGCGCACGAACTCGGCCAGTGGTGCGCGTATCCGGATTTCGACGTGATTAAAAAATTCACCGGCTATTTGCGTCCGGGCAATTACGAAATTTTTCGCGACTCGGCCGAAGCGCACGGCGTGCTTTCGCAAAATAAAAATTTCGCGCGCGCGTCCGGAGAATTTCAACTCGAATGTTACAAGGAAGAAATCGAGGCAAATTTGCGGACACCCGGAATGGCCGGATTTCAATTGCTCGACCTGCACGATTATCTCGGCCAGGGAACCGCGCTCGTCGGTTTGCTCGATACTTTTTGGGAAAGCAAAGGTTACGCCTCGCCGGAGGAATTCAGAAAATCCTGCAACACGGTCGTTCCGCTTGCGCGTTTGAAAAAGCGCGTTTTCACAACGACGGATTCTTTTGATGTGCCGGTGGAAATCGCGAACTTCAGCCAAGGCGCGCTGACGAACGCGACGGTCATCTGGCGAATTCTGGATCGAAACGGGAAGGGTCGCGCCATCGGAATGTCGAACGGGCACAACATTCCCATTGGGAAAAACGAGTTGGAAAAAATTTCAGAGAATTTTGCGTCGCTCCATCTTCCCGCGTCGGCGCAATACAAACTCCAGATTTACCTTCAGGGAACACCGTTCACGAACGATTGGAATTTCTGGCTTTATCCCGCGGAAATTTCCGACGCCGCGCCGACGAATGTTTTCATCACCAGTTCGTGGGCCGATGCGGAGAAAAAATTGTCGGACGGCGGAAACGTTTTGTTTCTGCCGCGCAATTCGGATCTGGATTGGACGAGTCCGCCGCTCGCGCGCGTGCCGATTTTTTGGAATCGCCTGATGAATCCCGGCTGGAGCCGGATGCTTGGGTTGTGGTGCGACACCAATTCCCCGGCGCTTGCGGAATTTCCGACCGACGAAAATTGTGACTGGCAATGGACGGAATTGCTGCGAAATACGCGCGCGATTAATCTGGATAAATTGCCGCGCGGCTTGCATCCAATCGTTTCCGCGATTGACGATTGGAACCGAAATTACAAGCTCGGCGTCATTTTCGAGGCGAAAGTCGGTTCCGGAAAATTGCTCGTTTGCTCCATTGACCTGAACGACAATTCCAGCCCGGTCGCGCGGCAGCTTCGCCGCTCGCTGCTCGATTATATGTCGGGAAAAAATTTCAAACCGAAAGCGGACGCTTTTGATTCCGTTTTCGGCGACAAATCTGCCGATAAATTCCGACCCCAAACGGAAATTTCCCTGGCCGATTTTGAAAGTTTGCATTTCGATTCGCGCATCATGCGCGAACTCGGCGCAACCGCCACCGGCGAAGGCGATGTGCGAAACGCGCTGGACGGCGATCCTAACACGTATTGGATTGCGGACGGACGCGGACGCAACCAGAGCGGGACGAAGCATCCGCACGAATTAACCATTCGTTTTCCCGAAACGGTCGCGATGAAGGGAATTGTTCTGATGCCGCGCCAGAATGATCGCGATCATCTCGGCGATGTGCGCGGATACAAAATTGAAGCGAGCGACGACGGATCGCAATGGCGCGAAATCGCAAGCGGCGAACTGGCGTCCACGTGGTCACCGCAGCGGGTGGAATTTGGGAAAACGATTTCGACCAGACAACTGAAATTCGTCGCGCTTTCCGGATTCGGAAACGATGCGAGCGCGGCTCTCGCGGAACTCGCCGTGATGTACGCCGGTCCGGAACCAAGAAAAAACGCGAGCGGCGAAATGGAATATCGCAAATCCCGAAGCACTTCGACGGATGTGGATGAATAAAGGAATTGAACAATTCAAAAATTTCCCTCGAACCGGGGAGCGCACCCGTCCCGGGTGCTGTTCGGCGCGCCATCGCGCCGAACATAAGCGCGCCGAAAAGCGTGGAATGTTTCGGACGTTCGCGCGCAACATTGGGTCGCGAGGCGCGACCCAATGCGCCCGGGGCGGGCGCGCTCCTATTTCAAATAAATTTATGACAAAATATTTTGCGGGCATCGCGCTGGTTGCGCTGTGCGGAATCGGTTTTCCGCTGGCGAACGCGGAGCAAGCCTCGCCCGTCGTTTTGACGGAAACGGAAACGAATTACACTCTCGCCAACGGAATTGTCACCGCGCGAATCAGCAAACATTCCGGCGATCTCGTGTCGCTGCGCTATCACAATCTCGAATTGCTCGGCGCGGGTTCCGGGCATCCGTACGGTTATTGGTCACATTCGCCGGGACGCGGAATGCGCGAAGCCGATTCCATCACGATCAATCCGGCGGCGAATCACGGCGAACGCGCGGAGGTTTCCATCAAAGGTTTTTACAACGGCGGTTTTCGTTCCGGCGCTGCCGGGCCGGGCGGCGGGACGGCGTGTGACATTGAAATCCGTTACACGCTGGGCCGCGGCGAAGCTGGCGTTTACACGTATTCGATTTTCACGCACGCGACGAATTATCCGGCGACCGGAATTGGCGAGGCGCGCTTCGGCGTGAAACTGAACGCGGACGTTTTCGATTACATGACGATTGATAAAAACCGCAGCAGGCTGATGCCCAAACCGGAGGATTGGGACAACGGCACGGAACTGAATTTCAAGGAAGCGCGGCGGCTCAACACGGGAATTTACAAAGGGCAGGTCGAGCACAAATACGATTACTCGGCGATTCAATTCGATATTCCGGCGTTCGGCTGGTCGAGCACGAAAGATCACGTGGGGCTGTGGTTTGTAAATCCTTCGACGGAATATTTGAGCGGCGGCGCGACGAAAGTCGAATTGACCGGACATCTCGATAACAACGAGGGCGCTGCGCCGACACTCCTGAACTATTGGCGCGGCAGTCATTACGGCGGGAGCGTTTGCGCAATCGGCGAAGGCGAGGCATGGAACAAAGTGATCGGACCGTTTTTGATTTACTGCAATTCCGGAAAATCGCCCGATGCAATGTGGAAAAACGCTCTCGCCAGGGCGAAAAAAGAATCCGCCGCGTGGCCGTACGATTGGGTGCGGGGCGTGGATTATCCGCATAAAAACGAACGCGGCTCGGCGAAAGGCCGGATTGTTTTGAACGACATCGCCGGAATCAAAATGAGCCATTTGCTCGTCGGACTTTCCGCGCCGGATTACATGCCGCCGCAAAGAAATTCATTTGGCCGCCGCGGATTTTATCGCGAACCACAAATGGTGAACTGGCAGAACGACGCGAAGTTTTATGAGTTCTGGACGCGCGGGGACAATCGCGGAAATTTTGCGATTCCCGAAATCCGTCCCGGAACCTACACGCTTCACGCGATTGCGGACGGAGTTCTCGGCGAGTTTGAAAAAACGAACATCACGATCCGTTCCGGCGAAACGCTCGACCTTGGACGCCTGGAATGGAAACCCGAACGATTCGGCCGGCAGCTCTGGGAAATCGGCATTCCGAACCGGTCGGCGGAGGAATTTCGTCACGGCGACCATTATTGGCAGTGGGGACTTTACAACGATTACGCGAAGGAATTTCCCAACGACGTGAATTTCGTCATTGGCAGGAGCGACATCCGCAAAGACTGGAACTACGCCCAGGTGCCGCGCGGTTATGGAACGGGAACGACGTGGTCCGTGTATTTCAAATTGCCGGATGCGCCGCGCGGAACAGCGACGCTGCGCCTCGGCATCGCCGCCGCAAGCGTGCGAAGGGGGGTGCGGGTGAGCGTCAACGGAAAACCGGCGGGCGAAACCGGCCCGATGCCCGATACCGCGACGATTCGGCGCGACGGAATTCGCGGATACTGGTTCGAGCGCGACGTGGCGTTCGACGCTGACCTGATGCGTGCCGGAACAAATGTTTTGCAACTGACCATTCCCGGCGGAAGCGTCACCAGCGGCATCGAGTATGATTATCTTCGATTGGAGTTGGCGGAACCGGACATGGCGGACAATCACTAAACGGGAACAAAAACTCGGCGGGAGCGATTCTGTTTTATTTGTGAAACTATCTTTCGTCGCGAATGTTCTGGTTTGGTTACGGTCAGCAGTCTGCCGTTATGAAAAATTTTTGACAATCCAACAAAAGCCATTAGGCTCGAAGAATGAACCCGCAACAAAAAGGACAGACGACAATGAGACGCCTGGTTTTATTCATGCACACATCGCTCGATGGTTTTGTAGCGGGTTTAAATGGAGAAATGGATTGGATAAACCTGGGGCAGGACGTTTTCGAATGCGCCGGCCAACGGACGAAGGAGGCTGACACGGCTCTTTATGGACGAGTCACCTATCAGATGATGGAAGGCTACTGGCCGACGGCGGCACAGACGCCAAATGCAACCAAACATGATATCGAACATTCAAAGTGGTATAACAACGTCGCAAAAGTAGTGCTGTCCAGGACGATGAAGGGAGCGAATCTCCCAAACACGAAAATTATCAGTGAGAATTTAACCGACGAAATCAACAAACTTAAGCGGAGCGATGGCAGGGATATTTT
>DASSNZ010000083.1:0-3524 GCA_035701135.1 Verrucomicrobiia bacterium | reverse complement strand
TTTCCCCGATCAGGATTTTCTGGCCGATAGCGCGAGAAAAATTCCGACGATCACCGCCACCGCTCCGCCCGCGATAAACCAGATCGAACGGTCCGTTGGATTTCCCGTGAAGACGCGCGAAACATCGGAGCTGAACGAATGCGATTCGTTGAATCCAAAAATCAGCAGGACGATGCCGAGCGCGAGAATGGCCAGACCAATGATGTTATTCATGAATTTCCTTTTGCCCTACCGTTTCACAGCCGGGCCGTTTCTTCACTCGGGTCTTTCCCTACTCGCGGACGTTGAACTGTTCAGCGATGAATCCGATGCCGCGCGATTTGCAATGGACGCTTCGCGTCCGCATCCAATTCCAGCGTGAGAAACCCGCCGTCTTTCAACAGTTCAATTCCCGCGAGCGACGGACAAAGGCGGACGTGAAAAGATTTCCAGCATCGCGCTTCGCGCAGCGCCGTGCTCATTTTTTTGCAGGAATTTCCGAGAAAACGAATCGGCGGCATTCCGGCGAGAATCCGGCTTTCCCAAAAAATCAGGTTGGAATGCAGATGGCCGATAATTGTTTGCTCCACTTGAGCGAGTTTGCCGCGCACGATTTCTTCGCGCCACAAAAACGGCAGCGCGGTTGGGTCGTGGCAAAACAGCAACACGCGTTGTCCGGGTTTCAATTCGGAAAACGCGATGCAAATTTTCCGCAACTGTTCCGCGCGCAAATTTTCCCATTCCGCTTTTTCTTCCGCGAGAATTTCCGAATTCAAAACGGGAAGCGCGATCAGCGAGGAAGCAACACCGATCAAAACATATTGCCCGAGTTCCACGCGCCAGAAAGGTTTCAGCCCAAGCTCAATCGCGCGATGAAAACTGGCGAGCCGCATTCCGCCGCGCGCGCCGACGAAACTGAATTTCCCCAGTTCGTGATCACCGAACGTTGCGTGAAACGCATCGCCGAAACGGTTTCGCAATTTCGTCAGACATTCCCGCGCGCTTCCGGCGGCGGCATCATCGCTCAAACCGACGAAACCCGAGTCGCATGAAAAATCTCCGTTCGCCACGACGCAATTCACCGCGCCGACCTTTTCCAGGAATTGATCGAGCAAATGATTTTGCCGAAGCGGATAACGCAGCCAGAAATAGCGCCGGTAAATCCGCAGCAACAACCGAAGCGCCGAACGCGAAACGGCTTTCAATTCGTAATCGTCGCCTCGCGCCTGTTCGGCGGCGCTGGCGTAATGGATGTCGCTCAGGACGGCGACCGTCAACAAATCGGACATTCAGGGAAAATAGCTGGTCGCGTTCAAAGCGTCACTCGCAACGATTTCGCTTCGATATTTTATGGAAATCGTCGCGCGCCCGAATTTTTCAGAGCGAAAATGTGCTGGCACGTGAACTGCGAATATTCATGCAGGACCGAACATGGCTACGAAAATGAAAATGATGAAATTGCTGCAAGAGAGTCGCGCGCTCGATGATTTGAGCCGCGCGCAGTTCGCTTCGCGCCCGGCAGCCGTGTATCTGACGCAACTGCGTCCGGTTTCCGATGCGGGAAATTCCCGGCGCAAACTTATCGTCGCGATTGACGCGAGGGATTTCTCGCGTTTGCCGGATCCGGTTCGCATCACGCATCTCCCGGCTGCTGCGTCGCAATCCGCCGCGGTTCGGAAATAATTTTCCGTTAAGCTGAAAGAGGCGCAGGCGTTCGACCCGCGCAATTCAAACGCGGAGTGTTCCACTTTTTCATTTTCGTTCAGTCGCAATTTTTCATGCGCTCAGCCTGCGTTCCTGTCTCAACGTAGATTTAACTGTTACTGCTCAGAAAAATCTCGCCCGAAACCCGCGCGTCATGGAGAATTCAGGCATGAATCCAGATTCGAGCCAGGCCTCGGAAACCAATTCACATCATCCGGAAATTGCGCCCGAATTCGAATTGCCGGTGCAGGGATTTGCCGGCACGCCGGACGAAATCGAGCGGCAATGGTTTGAAACGGTTTACAAAGGACGCGGCGATTCCATGGCGCAATTGACCTGGCGCGCCGTGCTCATGGGTTCCGTATTGGGCGGCGTTTTGTCGCTGACCAATCTTTACATCGGCCTGAAAGCCGGCTGGGGATTCGGCGTCGCGATCACCGCGTGCATTCTTTCGTACGCGATCTGGACGGGGCTTTTCAAAATCGGTTTTGCAAAAACGCCGATGACAATTCTGGAAAATAATTGCATGCAATCCACCGCAAGTTCAGCCGGTTATTCGACCGGCGGAACGCTCATTTCCGCTTTTGCCGCGTACATTATTTTAAACGGCCATCCGCTTCCGATTCCGCTGACGCTCGCGTGGATTTTTTTCCTCGCCGTTCTCGGCGTCACGATGGCAATTCCGATGAAACGGCAAATGGTGAACATCGAGCAACTGCGATTTCCCAGCGGAATCGCCGCCGCGGAAACGCTCCGCGCGCTGCATTCTCATGGCACAAAAGGCGTTCGCGCCGCAAAAGCGCTCGGCATCGCCGGAATCATTGCCGCGCTCGACAAATTCTGGGCGGAAGGACTCACGCTCATCAGCCCGCATTTGGAAAAATTCACGAGCGCCGAACTCATCACGCGATTTGAGAAATGGATTTTTGGCGGCGCGTACGATCTTTGGAAAGGCCGCACGGTAATGTTTTCGTGGGACATGATTTTCGTTGCGGCGGGCGCGATCACGGGAATGCGTGTCTGCGTGAGCATGTTGATCAGCGGAACGTTGTGCTGGGCCGTCTTCGTTCCGATTTTGCAACATCATGGCTACATTTCGATGCAAGGCGGATTTCGCGACACGGTCCAATGGACGCTTTGGGGCGGAACGGCCTGCATGGTCACGGGCGGGATTCTCAGTTTTTTGCTGCAATGGAAAAGCATTCTCCGCGCGTTCCGCAGCCTCGGAGAAATGTTTTCCAAAACCACGACAAAACGAGACGACATCGAATCCGTCGAAACACCGATGTCCTGGTTCGCCATCGGGCAATTCATCTCGCTCATCGCGCTGGCGTGGCTCGCGCACGTATCGTTCGACATGCCTTACTGGCAAAGCGCGCTTGCCGTTGTGCTGTCGTTCGGCCTTGCGCTTGTGGCGTGCCGCATTACCGGCGAAACCGACACGACGCCGATCGGGGCGATGGGCAAAGTGACGCAACTCACGTTTGGCGCAATCAATCCGGGAAATGTGAATGTAAATCTGATGAGCGCGAACATCACCGCCAGCGCCGCCGCGTCCTCTGCGGATTTGCTGACAGATTTGAAAAGCGGCTATTTGTTAGGCGCAAATCCGCGGCAGCAATTCCTCGCGCAATTTGCCGGAATTTTCGTCGGAACGGTCGTCACTGTTTTCGCTTTTTCGGTTCTGGTTCCAAACGCCGCCGCGCTCGGCACGGACCAGTTTCCGGCACCGGCCGCGCAAACGTGGTCGGCTGTCGCCAAAGCATTGAGCCACGGATTGGAATCGCTTGAGCCGATCAAAGTCTGGTCCATTGTCATCGGCGGCGCGGTGGGAATTATCT
>DASSNZ010000082.1:0-7833 GCA_035701135.1 Verrucomicrobiia bacterium | reverse complement strand
CCCAATCCGACCCGCAAATGATTGGCGTAGCTGTTGGTCACGGTGTCATTATTCCACGGCCCGTCCTCCGTGTAAAGCTCTCCGCCGCGCGTGTAACTGTATGTTGTCGTGCCAATGCCGTCCACCATGCTCGTGACGCGGTTAAGCGCGTCGTACTGCATGCTGACGGCGGGAGCAGTGGTTTGTGAACCAAACGGACCGCCTTTATAAATGACATTCGTGAGATTGCCCACTGGGTCATACTTATAGGTAGTGGTGGTGTTCTGAGCCGTTCCCCAGCGGGTGGAGAGGCGGTTGTCAGCGTCATACGTGTATTTGAGGACTACCGTTCCGGCCTGATCCACTTTATTCGTCACTCGACCGTATTGGTCGTAATTCCAGTGCGTCGTTTGATTCTTGCCATCGGTGAGCGAGAGCAGGTCGCCCGCGGCGTTGTTGGTGTAGCGGATGATTTCGAGATTCGCGTTGGTTTCCACCGTTTTGCGCATTGCTTCATCATAGCCGTAGCGAGTGACGAAATTCAACTGGTTGGTATAGGCCATGAGGCCGCGCGCCGTATAGCCGAATTTTTCCATGCCGCCGTCGGGGTAGCCGCGCGTTTGCAAACGGCCCAGAAGATCGTAAGTATTGGTGACCATAACACCGTTGGCATCCGATACGTAAACGGGGCGATCTTCGATATCGAAAACGATCTGGCGCTCCGGGCCGTAGCTGTTCGTTACGCCGACGCGCAATCCCTGGTTATTGTATCCGAACCAGCGGTATCCATCGGGGCCGCCCGTGGCAATCACGCGTCGAAGCGAATCATACCAGTTCGTGACGGTGTGGTCGGGGTAATAGGTGTGCAGGCGGTTGCCCTGGTTGTCGTAGTCAAATGACGTCACCATCTCGACGGGTGTGTTCCAGGCATTGGTAATATCGAACAGTGCGCCACAGTCGCAATAGCCGTAACGGGTTACCGCGCCATCGGCGTTGGTTTCGGCAACCAGCCGGCGCATGGAATCGTATCCGGAGTAGGTCCAGAAGCCCATGCGGTCTTTTGTGGCTGTGCGGTCCAGAATATTCAGGCAGTCACTGCTGTCCGGATACGCGGTGCCAACGGTGTACAGATTTGTTGTTGTTGTGCCATCTGGATACGCCGTTCCCATCAACCGATGCAGCCCATCCCA
Source organism: Verrucomicrobiia bacterium (assembly GCA_035701135.1). Lineage (GTDB taxonomy): Bacteria > Verrucomicrobiota > Verrucomicrobiia > Limisphaerales > DASXHY01 > DASXHY01. Next base: position 6,664 of record DASSNZ010000082.1, on the reverse strand, counting down.
GAAGTACGTCACCGTCAACCCGCGTTCGTCGGTATGTGTCTCCATGTCGCCGATTCCGTACCAGGTATAGGAGTTGGTGCGCTTGATCTGGAGGTCAATAGTTTTGGCGAGGCGACCGCTGGTGCCGTCATAAATGTTGGTGGTCACGAGCCCGGACGGCTGCGTGGTGGAAGTCAACAGCAACGTCGTCGGATCGTATGTATAGGCTGTCACCTCATTGATGGCATTCGTGATAAACGTGACCTGATGATGGCTGTTGTAGCCGTAACGGGTTATCGCGCCGTCCGGCTCAATGCTGCGGAGCATATCAATTCCGTTGCTGTCGTAAATGTAAACATTTGTTCGTGTACCCACCCCGGAACCGTCGGACCACGTGGTGATGGAGTTGGTGACATTATACCACCGATCGAATTTGTTGAGCGTGTACTGCTCCGTGCCGTCCGGCAACACGCGGATAATCAATGATGGCCAGGCTGTCGCGCCTTGGGAGTAGGTATAGTAATTGCCGTTCTCGTCTTTTGGCTTTCCGGGATAATCGTACCAGGTCATCTTTCCGGGAGTTGTCCCGTCCGGGCTGGGCTCCTCTTCCATGGACAAACTGTCGCCCTGAACCGTGAAAAAAGGATCCTCGGCGTTCCAGTGACGCATTCGACCATTGAGGAAATCATTAGTCGTGAGCAGACTGAAATCCCAGTTGGTGTCGCCGGAAGCTAGGAAATCCGTGTTTAGATTGGCGAACTGTAGGCTGCTCCAGTAGAAACTGTTGCCTCTCGCCATGAAATCCTTTTCGTTTCCGGGCGGCGGCGGGTTGTCCCAGTCCGGATTGGCCAGTGAATTGGTCCCGTCCGGGTTGTCATCTGGAACGTTTGTCGGCACGTTGCTGGTATCCGTAAAGGTATCCGGCGGATAGATCGAGTTGTAAGGCGAATACGCAAACAGTTGGTGTCCTCCGTCCGGCTGGTCAACCAGCCATATCCGACTGAAGACGCCATCGCCGTAGCTGTGATGAAAAAGTGTGGTGCCGTATGGAGTGGCGATCTCAAACTCGTTGCCCGAAGTACCGTAGGGATAGACGAAAGAAGAGATGCCCGCCGCATCTGTCACACCCATTCCATAAATTTGGCTGGTGTAGTCAAAAGTAACTGTTTGACCATGCGGACTTGTGACGCCAGTAACAAGATAATGATAGTCGTTTACATTCGTGTAGCTCAGAGTGTTTGTTAATCCATCAGCATCCACCACATAGTCCAGCCGGGCATCTCCGGACGCCAGTGAGGTTGCGTCATAAATGTAGGTGGTTGTTCGCCCCTGCGGATCAATTTGCCGCGTAAGAAAAGCCCAATCGGGAGCAGGGTTTTGTAATTCGTGCGATCCTGGCTTAGGCGTTGGAATGGTTCCGTAAATATCCACCGCGCCGGATGGATGAATGACGTGGAACTCCACGCTGCCGTCGAGGTTTGTAATTGCGAGCATCCTGGTTCTGTCATTGAAGTTCAGGACTGTGCCGTCGAAATTCGTGTATTCCACGAGACCACCGGATGGAGCGTGCAGAGTTACACTATCATAGGCCCCCGACATGAACTGATAAATATCCAACCACGAAATCCAGGAACAATGCCAGAACCATAGACTCGAGACATATTCGACGGGTGGGAAGTCGCCTTCGTAATCCCAGGAGGTTTGAAGCTCGAAGCTCACTCGGGGACCGGCTGCTGTCTGATAACTCATAGGCACATCTCTCACCCAAAGGTCAATGAACGGTTCAGTGATAAACCACTGTGGCATGCCGGAACATGAACAACCCGAACTGAAATTTGCGCCCGCGCCGCCACCGGCTCCGACACCTCGTCTGCCGCCGAACGGTCCGCCACCAGGTCCGCCTGGTCCGCCGCCGCCCGCAGGTCCACCGCCGCCCGCAGGTCCACCCGGGGGGCAACATGTGTCGGGAGGGCATGGAGGCGGCTCCGGGCTCATGGCGTGGTAAAAACCCCGGCCATACACAAGATCGGTTTCATTTTGATTGAGCCATCGCCAGCCGGCCGGAATCTGGTTCGCGGGGACCAAAAAATATCCGCTGCATTCCTCGTTGATCACATCTTGCCGAATCCAGTGATGCGATCCGAATGTCGGATCCACGACTTCGTAGCGGTCACCTCGCTGCCCAACAATTGCCGCGTAATGGTTCAGTTTCCAATGCACCACTGAGGGCACGATCAGGGTCTCACCCGTGGCTCGATACACGGGAACCACATTAATCCCGCTCTCTTGCGCCAGATGCGCCAATGCCGCCATCGAGAATCCGTTGGTTGGCGAGGGTTCCTGAGCCAGTTTCCTGAACCAGATATTCGTGTGATTCATCACCTGTCCTACCGCGTTCAACGCATATGTGCCGCATCGGTACGAGCGTCCGGGCTCGAGCAGCATAAAATGATATGCCTCCTCCGTCCGATGGTACAAATTCTGCATTCCAATATCCACAAAAACACGCCCGGAAGTTTCGGCAAAGAGCCTTTGCAGGTCTTCAACGCGACCCAGGCTTGCCAGCAGTTGAAGCCAGTTCGCCAGCGTGTAATCAGCCACTTTTCTCCCCCGCGCATCCTGCATAGCCTTAGTTTCATCCCACGCCTGCTGCCAGTGTTCCAAGGCAAGCGAAAACCGGCCCGTGTCCCGATAGTGTTTGGCAAGCACGCTGTGTAACGAAGGAACCCAAGGTGAGTTCGGATAACTGGAGATAAATGCTTCGAGCAATTCGTTCGTGTCCCACGGCGTGCGCTGCATCTCGATCGCCAACGCCTCATACAACTGCTGCGACTCAGTCGAGTCCGGCGGCGTCTGTCCTACCCAGGTTAGCGATCGCTCGCCAAAAAACCTCGTATGTTCCAGTTTGGCAGTATAATCACTGGCCTGAGTAGGCCCGGTTTGGGCGCGAACCAGATATTTGATGCCCAGAATCGCGCCGCCCAGAAGCACTATTGCAATGACCAGCCGCAGCGTGATGGCTGCCGTTTTGTCCATCTTGTGTTTCATGTGAGGATAATTTGATGTATTTGAAAATTATGGAAGTGGCTGCAGTGACACGAAGGCGCCCGGACGAAAATAAAGAACGGAAGCGCGAGGAAAACTGCTGTTTATGAAATAATTTGTTGCTTCCAGCTCGACAGAGGTTCCGAACGCTCGCGTTACGATGCGTTTTCCATTTTCTTTCATAGCCCAGCCATATTCCAGCGTCAGGCTCATTCAACCCGGACCACTGGCTTTGTGAGGAGAATGGGAAAGACTGTAATAACGACTCCAGTGAATTCAATGGGGTGAATACCCCATTATTGAGGATCGTATAATAGGGTTACACGCTACACTTCGGAAATGTCAGTCGTTAAAGGCGAAAATCACAGGTTGAATGTAACTTTATTATACGAGTCTCAATAGGATTAAACCAACGGCAATTTTATTTTCGGCCAGCCATGATTTTTTTCATTGCCTCCTCCGGCGTTGTTTCCGGCGCGAGTTCAATCCATTCGAAATTCAATTGTCGCCGAAACCATGTCAGTTGGCGTTTCGCAAATTGGCGTGTGCGGATTTTTACGAGTTCGATGGTTTCGTTCAACGAACGTTCGCCGCGCAGAAATTCCGCGACCTGACGGTAGCCGAGCGCCTGCATCGCGGTTTTATTTTCGCCCAATCCGCATCGAAGCAATTGCCCGGTTTCGGCAACCAGTCCGCGATGGAACATTTCATCCACGCGCAGATTGATCCGATTCCGAAGATCATCGGAGCCGCGCGACAAAACAAAACCCGGGTTCACGTTTCGAGTTTCACGTTTCAAGTTCCAGTCGGCGCGTTGCGCGGAAAACGGTTTTCCTGTCAGGCGCAAAACTTCCACCGCGCGAATCACGCGTCGCGGATTTTGCCGGTCAATTTTCGCGTGCGTTGCCGGATCGGCTTCGGCGAGTTCGCGAAGCAGATCCGGAAGCGGCGTGGTTTCCAGTTCCGCGCGCAGTTTTGGATTGGAAGCCGGCGCGTCGCCGATTCCTTCAAGAAATGCTTTGAAATAAAGTCCGGTGCCGCCGCAGAAAATCGGCGTGCGACCGCGCGCTTGAATTTCGGAAACCGCCCGGTTCGCCAGTTGAATGAATTTCGCGGTGTCGAACGGCTCGTTCAAATCCGCGACATCAATCAAATGATGCGGCACGCGCGCGCGTTCTTCGGGCGAAGGTTTCGCGGTTCCGATGTCGAGTCCGCGATAGACCTGCATGGAATCCACGGAGATAATTTCGCCCCCGATTTTTTCCGCGAGCCGCAGGGCAATTTCGGATTTCCCGACAGCCGTCGGACCGGCGATGAAGAGGGGAATTGGGAGTTGGGAGTTGGGAGTTGGAAGTTGGGATTGGTGATTGGCTGGCATTTTCGGTGTTCTATTTTTCCAGCTTCAAACTTCCAGATTCCGGCTTCTTTCCTACTGGCTGCTTTGCTTGCTCAAAACAGGACGGCGAAGATAGAAGAATAATCCCGCGCCAACCGCGAACGTTCCGATTCCGATCAATTGCGCGGGCGTCAAATGCAATGCGCCGTGAATGTGAACCGGCGTGTAATCGCCGCGAAAGGATTCCGCGATGGAACGCGTAACGGCGTAACACATCAGGTAGGCGGCGAAAACCTGGCCGTCGAATTTCTTGCGCCGATACAGCCACGCCAGTCCGACATACAAAACGAGATTCATCAGCGAATCGTAAACGGGAGTCGGATGCACCGGCGTCGCAGGCATTCCAAACGGATGCGTTTCATGCGGCGCGGGATACGTGATGGCCCAGGGCAGACTGCACGCGCGGCCGAAGCAGCATCCGTTCAGCAAACAACCGATTCGCCCGAACACGTAACCCAGCGCAATGCTCGGCGCAATGATGTCCGCCATTTTCCAGAGCGGAAGTTTTTTGATTCGCACGTAAATGATTCCCGCCAGCGTCGCGCCCATCAGTCCGCCGTAAAAAACCAGTCCGCCGTGTTGCACCATGAAGATTTCCGAGATCGGTCCGTTGGCGAATTCCTCTTTCCAATACGTCGTCACGTAAAGAATTCGCGCGCCGAGAATGGTTCCGACGATCAGCCACGGGCCGAGGTCGAGCGTTTTTTCCGGCGCGATGCCTTCGCGCAATCCGCGACGGCTCGCCGTCCAAAGTCCCGCGATAAACGCGATGGCCATCATCACGCCGTACCAATGAACTGAAAACGAACCAATTTGAAATGCTATCGGATGCACGCGAAGAACTTAATTCGGAAATCCATGTTCGAGAAATAAAATCTGTTTCTCAGTGTTTCTTTTTGGGTGAGATGGTTAGTCAAAAATTCGAATGCCGAAATCCGAAATCCGAAACAAACCCCAAATCCAAAGCCCAGGTCAGCCGGTCGCCGGAAGGTCCAAAATTGTTTTTTATTTTGGGACTCAAAAGCATTTCCATCATGCGCCATACTTCTCCTTCGAACTTCTTCAGGGCTTCGGATTTCGTGTCTAAAAATCAATTCGTCGCGACGGGAACGCGGGTGGCCGGAGTGTCCGGCGAAAGCGGCGCGTCCAGGCGCGGCAACAACGGAGCGGACTCGACGAGATTGCGCCATTTCTCGCGGTCGGCGGGCGACATCAGCCGCCAGCGCTCGGCGTTCTTGAGAAATTGCTGCCGCTCGGCGATGCTCATGCGGGTGAATTTCTGGAAATAGCGAATGCACTGTTCGCGTTGCGCGGCGGGAAGTTTGGAATACGTCGCGAGCGTTTTTTCCATTTGCCGCCGCTCGGATTCCGGAAAATTCTGGAGCGCCTCCTGTTTTTCCTCCGGCGTCAATTCAAAAAAGCGATTGAATCCATCCAACGTTTTCTGGCGCATATCGGGCGACATCGCGCGCCAATCGTCAATGCCCGCTTCGAGTTTGGCGCGGCGCTCGGGCGAAAGCCGGCTCAAAATCCGTTCGCGCTGCTCCGCTGTCCGCGCCGTTTCAAGCTGCGCGAAATACCGCGAACTCAATTCGCTGTTGAGCAATTCCTGTTGAAAGCTCGGCGGCAGAATGTCCCAGTTCTGAAGCCGCGCCTCGACTTCTTTCCGCAGGTCAGGAGGAATCCGCGCGAGCATCGCGGCGCGATTGGTCCGCGAGCCGTTCATCAGCGGAAGCAGATACCAGCGCAATTCCGTGACGCGCAATCGCAATTCCCGTTCGTCCGGTTTGAGCGATTCGTATTCGCGGATTTTCGCGAGAATGCGTTTTTGAATTTCCGGCGGGCGATTTGTCAGCGCGTCCTTTCGCTCCGGCGGCGTCATCGTGAGCAGTTCGCGAAAATGATACACCGGCGATCTCAAAATCCCGGTGGATTGCGCCGAAGAATTTTCGTTTGAGGACGAGTCGGCGGCGGAAAAATCCGTTTCCGGCGATTGCGCGAAAACCGACGCGGAAAATAAAATCGCAAGCCCGACGCCCGCGATTCGCAAAAGGCATTTGTCGCGCCCGGCTTTCATTTCATCAACGCCAGCAGTTCCTCGTCCGGCGGCGGCGTCGTATTCAAGCGGCGGATCGCCTCGAAATCTTTCAAAATTTCCGGACCGGGCAGCGATGACACTTCCGAAAACGCGGCGACGCTTTGCGCCAGTTCCAATCGCTTCGCCGCGGCGTGTTCGTGATAGGT
>DASSNZ010000081.1:0-2000 GCA_035701135.1 Verrucomicrobiia bacterium | reverse complement strand
GCGTTTTGCAAGGGTTTTGCGACAACGTGTCCGGCCTCGTTGATGTCGAAGTATTTCGCGCCCCAGCGTTGAATGTTGTACACGTTGCGGGACGCCTGGACATCCCAGGCGTCATTGGCGTCAGTTGGATTGCTCATCATTGAATCAACTGAAGCGCACTATAGAAGGATGCGCGTGGAATTCAATAGGGGGAACGAGAAATCTCGCGAAGATTGAAAAAATTTTCGCCACGCAAATGGAATTCGCGCGGCGCGTTTTCTTTTTCCGTTTCCGAAAATGAAATTCGGAAACGCGGGAATTTATTTCAAGCCGCCACGCCGTTGGTAATCCAGTCGTAACCTTTTTCTTCCAATTGCAGCGCGAGCGATTTGTCGCCGGTGCGAACAATTTTTCCATCCACAAGAACGTGAACAAAATCCGGCACGATGTAATTCAGCAAACGCTGATAATGCGTAATGACAAGCTGCGCGTTGTCCGGGCGTTTCAATTTATTCACGCCTTCGGAAACAATTTTGAGCGCGTCAATGTCCAGCCCGGAATCTGTCTCGTCGAGAATCGCGAGCTTCGGTTCGAGCACGGCCATCTGAAAAATTTCCGCGCGTTTCTTTTCGCCGCCGGAAAAACCTTCATTGACGGAGCGTTTGAGAAGATCGTCCTTCAATTCGAGCAATTTCATTTTTTCGCGAACGAGCGTGAGAAAATCCATCGCATCGAGTTCGGGCTGGCCTTTGTGTTTGCGGATTTCGTTCAGCGCGGCTTTGAGAAAATACGTGCTGTTCACGCCTGGGATTTCGACGGGATATTGAAACGCTAGAAAAACGCCCTCGCGCGCGCGTTCCTCGGGATCGAGATCAAGCAGATCTTTGCCGTTGTAATAGACTTCGCCGCCCGTCACCTCGTAACCGTCGCGACCCGCGAGCACCGCGGCGAGCGTGCTTTTGCCGGAACCGTTTGGACCCATGACCGCGTGAACTTCGCCCGCGCCGACGCTCAGGCTGACGCCTTTAAGAATTTGTTTCCCCTCGATTCCCGCCGAGAGATTTTTGATTTCAAGAATAGGTTTGTTCATTTTGTAAAATTTATTTCCAACCACGAATGGACACGGATAAACACGGAAAAATCACTCATCCAATCTCCAAATCGCATACATTTCGCAATGGGTGTGCGCTTCTTCCGGATATTTCTCAACCAACAAATGCCTTACTTCACTGGCTCGCTGAAATTCTGAAATTAAGCCGCAGGAATTCAGTTCTTCGTTGCTGAACGCGGCAGGAAATCCGCCGCAATTAGTTAATGCGCTGATCTGAGTCTCTTCTTCAATCAGATCGTAACCGATAGAATCAAAGTTTCGATTCGATGGCGTAACCGGAATGCATTTGTCGGGATTTCTGTAAACGCCGAGTAAATTTTTCCGTTTTTGATTTTGCACTCGCTGCCTCAGATAATCCAAATCCTTAAAATAATCTGACCGAAAATTGTCATGGACGTTGTGCTTCCAGTCTTCGTCTAAAAATTCATTTATGAGATGCTTGCAAAGACAGGCATCCAAACTTACGACTTCTTTGAGCGCAGGTATTTTGGCCCAATCAAAATATTTCTTCCACGTTTCCCCGTCGGAAGGATCAAAGCGTTCTGTCGCGATGAAAAGTGGTTCAGCCTTCATTTTAATCCGTGTCCATCCGTGATTACTGGTGGTTAATTCACCCCACACTTCCTTCCAAGCTCACGCCCAAAAGTTTTTGCGCTTCGACGGCGAATTCCATCGGCAGTTCCTTGAAAACTTCCTTGCAGAAACCGTTCACGATCATATTCACCGCGTCCTGCGTCGAAATGCCGCGCTGATTGCAATAAAAAATCTGGTCCTCGCCAATCTTTGAAGTCGTCGCCTCGTGCTCGACGGACGCCGATGTATTTTTCACTTCGATATAAGGAAACGTGTGCGCGCCGCAGCGATCCCCGATCAGCATCGAGTCGCATTGCGAAAAATTCCGCGCGCCCGC
>DASSNZ010000080.1:0-5056 GCA_035701135.1 Verrucomicrobiia bacterium | reverse complement strand
CATCAAACGCCGATTGCGCGTGCTCGGGATTGAAGAAATCGAAATCCGTTTTGCCAATCAGATCTTTTGTGGACGAAACGTGGAACCGATGCGCGAGCGAATTGCTGGCGCGGACAAAGCGTGACTCGCGATCCTTGAAATAAATGTAGTCCGGGCTGTTCGCCAGCAATGTTTCCAAAAGGCTGCTCGCCTGGTCGAGTTGGATCTGCGCCTGCTTGTGTTCCGTAATGTCCTCGTAAGTGCCCAGCACGCCGTGGACGTTTCCTTCTTTGTCAAAAAGCGGCGCTTTGCTGACTCTCAGCCAGCGCTGGGTTCCGTCCGGTTTTGTGAGCAGCCGGTCCAGATTGAGCCGCGATCCGCCGCTCTCCATGATTTTTCGATCCTCCTCCTGGAACATCGCCGCCGCTTCGGATGTGTTGATATCGAAGGCACTCTTGCCGCTCATTTCGCTTGGATCGGAAAGTCCGTGGTCCTGCGCGAAAGACTTGTTGCATCCGGCAAACCGCAGGTCGCGATTTTTCCAGAACACGCGTTGCGGAATGGTGTCCAGCACGGTGCGCAGCATCTGGCGCGATTCGAATAATTCCTCCTCGGCGCGTTTGCGTTCGGTAATGTCCATCGCCGTTCCCAAAATCGCCTGAGCGCCGTTGAATTCGGTGATATTTCCTAACACTTCGAGATCTAATCGCAGACTATCTTTGCGCGTAACGCGGAAATGATACCGAACCGTCGCGACTTCTCCCGAAAGCCGCCGTCGGAACTGGTCTCTGACAAGCTCCCGATCCTCGGAGAAAACGACGTCGTCCACCTTGAGCGACAGCATTTCGTCCGTCGTATAGCCTAACATTTCAGCGAGGCGCGGATTGACGTAAACAAACTTTTCGTTCTGGATGATGTAAACGCCGACCAGCGATTTTTCCACGAGAGAACGGAATTTGGATTCGCTCTCGCGCAGTCCGGTGGTTTTTTCCCGGACTTTCCGCCGAAGCATCATTCCCCAAAAGACTGTTCCTGTCATCAGCGCGAGAAGCAGCGCGATGACATAAAGCGTGTGCCGGAAAGTCCACCAGGACGGCTTTTCGAGGACCTGCACCGGCGCGCCGCCAGGGACGAAAATTTGAAACGCGACAGGCAGGCGCGCCTCGTCGGTAATGACGCGATAAATTCCGGTGACGCGGAGAAGGCTGCCGATTTCGAGGCCGTCGGTTTGCGATAACGTCCGCGGACTGGTGACTTCCACAATCTGGCCCGGCATCTGAAGCGTCAGCGTTTTGCGCGTCCGGAATTTCAATCGCGCATCGGCCTGCACGAGCATGTTTTGAAATTCGGGATTCAGCGGATCTTCCGAATTGATGGCTTTCGGTTCCGGCATTTTTCCCGGGCTGACGGTTTGAAAAACAGCCTCGCGCAAAACGACTCCGAACGTTCCGGGCGTTGGATAACCGGTCACGAGGACCTGGTCTCCCGCTTGAATCTTCGGACTGGGCGAACTGGTTTCGATCTCGATTCCCGCGGCGTCATCCTGAACAAAAAATGATTTGTCATTCTGGCACGCGGTGACGACGCCTTTGATGTTCACACGCCGTTGCAACTGGTTGTAAGGCCGGAATCGGTTCAGGCTCGTGATGGACTGCACCGGGAGGTCAAGCGGATTGGTGGTGCCCCAATCTTCAACATTCACGAAATCGAGCGAAGGACACCAGATGACAAGGCTGGAGATTTGCCGTGTTGAAGTCGCGTGCGCCGCGCAAATTCCGCGCAGCCGCACCACGGAGTCAAGCAGATTGGTCGGCGCATTTTCCGACGGAATATCAACGAACACGGTTCCGTCGGTGTCGCTGATTTTCAGGCGCGTTAAATTGTCTTCTTCGCTCACGGCGCGGATGACGCCGCGAATTTCAACCCACTGGCTGTCGTACTGTCCCGTGGCCAATTGAAACAGCGTTGCCCGGCGCGGTTTTGGAAAAGCCGCCGTGCCGGATGGCGTCACTTCACGCGGCAATACGACTGGCGCGAAACCGCCCGGATTGCTGACGCCGCGAATGTCCACCAGATCGCCGGTTTTCAAATCGGTTCTGTTCCACGGTCCGGCGACGTAAAACCCACCGGTGTCGTCTTGAACGAAAAACTGGCGTCGTTCCGGACAATAAAGTGTCACCACACCACGAAAATGAATGGGGTATTTCCACGCGGCTTCCTCGGGCGATAAATTGAGCAATTGGGAAGCCTTGGTCAGCAGGGGAAGCGTCGCGGGTTTTTTCTCGGCGCGATTCCTGGTTTTAGATGCGTTCGGGACGGAGTTCGTGTCCACAATGCGGAACGTCGCATTTCGCAGCGACAAATGTCCGCCATTCCAGCTCGGTGTTCCCCAGACATCCACTTCCCGTTGCGCGGGCACAATCACCATTTCGGTGGACTTGGCTTCGACCGCGCCCGAGCTGTCGCGCACCACGATGTGTTCACCGAGCCGCTGATCGAGAACGGTTCCACGCAAATGCACTTCGGCTGGTTCTTTGGAAATTGATTCGTGTGTGAGAGAAGCAATGGTCGTGACAGGAATGTGTTCGCGGTCCGCAAGCGCCTTTGGATTGCCGGGATGAAGAATGGAAATATCGGCCGGATTCTGGATCAGAAGCGTGGGACGGATCTTTTCGCCCCATTCGAATAATTGACGCACGCAGATGCCTCTCGCGCGGATCGTGGCGTCGAGCAAGGCCGGCGCCGGGCTGTTGGTTTGGCGCGTCAGTTCAACCCAGAAATTATCGGTGCCCGATTCAAGCTCAATCTGCCAGCGCGAGGATTTTTGAATGACGCGAAGAACGTGGCCATCCACCTGGACGCGGCGATCCAAATCCGCGAATGTGTTCAATTCGGCGGCGCTCAACAAAACAGGTTCCGGCGGTTTTCCGTCGCTGAGAACTTTGACTTCGTCCGGCGCGATCATCGGGCCGGTTTCACCGGGAACAACTTTTCCCGTGACAAGCACGCGGTCGCCGGGTTGGACGGTCAAATTTTTTCTGCGGACGTATAAACGAATTCCGTCGCGTTCGTCCTGAATCCAAAAATAAGAACGCCTCGGAATGGCCAACGTGACCGTCGCCTCGATTTGGACGCGTGGCGATTCGGTGATTTCCGCCGCGGAAAGCGCGCGCACCTGGCCGATACGCGTGAGCGCCGGAGTATTGGTGACGTCTTGCGAAAACACACGCAAGCCGGCCAAAGCCAGGCAGAATACAAAAAATAATTTGAGCGTTTTAGTCATTTCACCAGCCGCAATTAACGGATTCCTGCTGTACGAGTCCTGAACCAATCAGCCGGAATGCCCCTACGGAAGCAGTTGCCATGCCTCGCCGGAATTTGGCGCGGAAAACGAATGTGGACGCGTTTTTTTCAACTTTGGGAGAATTCAGCGGGTTAGGCTGTCCTGTTTTTCTACAGAATCAAGCCCACGGATTTTCGTGAAAGCCCGATTTTTTTGAAACGTTAGGATTCGGATGAGAACAAAAGTTCGACCGCGAAATTGGAATTTGGAAGCTGGAACCTCAGATTTGGATTTTCCGTCAAACGCGCGCAGAACTCGGAATTAAAAAGAATCGTCCGTGCCACGCGGCATTTCCGGTGGATGTTTTTCGCCATGTATCCAGCTTTGGCGCGTGCCGGGCGCGGAACCGCGCGTGAGATAATCGCTCAGGGTCAAATCCACCATGATCAGCAGCCAGACCAATCCCGCGATGATGAAAATCCACGTCAGCGGTTTTTCGTACCGGCCATGCATGAAAAACAAAACCACCAGCATCATTTTCGCGACCGAAATGCTGATCGCCGCGACGTTGTTGAACGGGCCGAGATCGAGTTCGGACAATCCCCACGTTAAAAGCAGAAACGCGAGCAGCGCGATCCAGACGCGAAAATAAATTTTTTTTGAAGGAGCACTCGTTCTCATGCGGAATAACGGTGAATGAGATACAGCAGCGGATACAAATATATCCAGACGATGTCCACGAAATGCCAGTACAACGCGGTGATTTCGACGGGCGTGTAATAGGCGGAGGAAAATTTCCGGCGCGATGTCATCCATGCCATCACGGAAATCACTCCGACGCCGACAGTGACGTGGACCGCGTGGAAGCCGGTCATCACCCAATAGAGAAACCAGAAGATTTGCGATTCCGGCGGAAGTCCCGTTTTGAAATTCGGTCCCGGCCAGAGATGATCATCCAGGTCCTGATGATATTCGAGGCCTTTGACGGCGAGAAACGCCAGCCCAAGCAGAATCGTGATGCCGAGAAACCGGAAAAGCCATTTGTTATTGCCCTCGCGCGCCGAATGAACCGCCAGCGCCATCGTCAGACTGCTGGTCAGGAGAATTGCCGTGTTCACCGTTCCGAACAGGACAATTGTGTGGTGACTCGCCTCGGCGAACGCTTCGGGATAAGCGTGCCGATAAGTGATATAGCTCATGAACAATCCGCCGAAGAACAGGACTTCGGTGGCGAGAAAAGCCCACATGCCGAGCGTGGCCGCTTCCTTTTGCTGCGGCATTTCCTCGAATTGCTCTTCCAATGCGGCGTGGGCGTCAGGCATGGCAAAAATTCCTCCTCGTGAAGTTGGAAATCAGATGTCGAATTCGGAAACCCGAAAGAGTGCGAAAATGGAAAATCCCAAATCTCCCCCATCGCAATTTTCTGAAACAGAGAAACGGAATCCATGCGCCCCACGCCGGATCGCATCCGGATTTTCGCGCGTCGGTTTTCTTTTGGATTTCGGATCCTGAATTCCGGATTTTAACTTTTGCTTTCATTGAATTCCTTTTCCGCGGCTTCGGGCGAGTATTGATACGGCGGTTCGGTAACCATCGGGATTTCGTGAAAGTTATGTTTCGGCGGCGGCGATGTTGTCTGCCATTCCAGCCCCGTTGCTTTCCACGGATTGGCCGGCGCTTTTTTGCCGTGCTTGAGTGACCAGATGAAATAAATGATCGGCAGCAGATAACCGACACCGAGAATGGACGCGCCCAGGCTCGACATGATGTTGTAAAACTGGAACTCCGGCGGGT
>DASSNZ010000079.1:0-18113 GCA_035701135.1 Verrucomicrobiia bacterium | reverse complement strand
GAGCGCGGGGAAAAATTCCCCGCCTCCTTTTTTGTCGGTTCAATGCGGTTACTCGACGGTCAGTAGGGCGTTAGCTCAATTGGTAGAGTAGCGGTCTCCAAAACCGTTGGTTGCAGGTTCAAGTCCTGCACGCCCTGCCAAAACCGGAGAGGTGGCAGAGTGGTCTATTGCGGCGGTCTTGAAAACCGCTGTGCGTGAAAGCGCACCGGGGGTTCGAATCCCTCCCTCTCCGCCAAAAACGGAAAAAACTGTGAATTTAACGGCAATTATAATTTGGTCGGTCGTGGCTCTGGTGATTTTCGCCATTGCCTGGCGCAAAGGTTATCTCCAGCAACTGTCCGACTACGTCAAAGAGACGCGGGATGAATTGAAAAAGTGCGCCTGGCCGACGTGGGCCGAATTGAAAGGCTCGACGATCATTGTGAGCATTTCGATTCTCGCGCTGGGTTTGTTCACCGTCGCGGTGGATTGGATTTTCGTCCACGTGATGTTTTGGATTTCAAAGGCTTAACGCGAATTATCATGCAAAGCCAGTGGTTTGTCATACATACGCTTTCCGGCCAGGAGCAAAAGGTCAAGGAAAGCATCGAAAAGCGCATCAAGACCGAGGAAATGGGCGAATATATCAAGGAAGTCCTTGTTCCCATGGAAAAAGTCGTGGAAGTGCGCAATCAGAAGAAGACGGTTTCGACGCGCAAACTCTGGCCGGGCTACGTTTTTGTGGACATGGTTTTATTGGATGAAAGCAATCGGTTGATTGAAAAGCCGTGGTATTTCATCAAGGAAACCCAGGGCGTGATCGGTTTTGTAGGTGGAGAACCGCCGACTCCGACGCCGACCGAAGAGGTTGAGTCCATTAAAGCTCAGATTTCGGCTTCGGAAGAAACTGAAAAGCCGAAAGTGAATTTCGAGGTTGGGGAAACGATCAAAATCAATAACGGACCGTTCCTCAATTTCAGCGGCGTGATCGAGGAGATCGAGCCGGAGCGCGGTAAATTAAAAGTCACGGTGAATATTTTCGGCCGTAACACGCCGGTGGAATTGGAATACTGGCAGGTGGAGAAGGCGTAAGACAGTTAAACAGGTCAAATGAGTTAAACAAGTTGGATGGCCGGGCGCCCGAACTTATTTAATCTATTTAATCAATCACTTATTTAACGAATAACATGGCAAAGAAAGTTACAGGACAGATTAAATTGCAGATTCCGGCCGGTCAGGCCAATCCCGCGCCGCCAGTCGGTCCGGCGCTCGGTCAACACGGCGTCAACATCATGGGATTTTGCAAGGAATTTAATGCGGCGACGAAAAACGACGCCGGCCTGGTGATTCCGGTGGTCATTACGGTTTATCAGGACAAATCCTTTACTTTCATCACCAAGTCGCCGCCGGCATCCGTGTTGCTGAAAAAAGCCGCCGGAATTACGGCTGGTTCCAAAACGCCCAACAAAGACAAAGTCGGCAAAGTGACGCGCAAACAGGTTTTGGACATCGTGAAAATGAAATCGAAAGACATCAACGCCGTCAATGAAGAGGCCGCGTTTCGTGTCATTGCGGGAACCGCCCGGAGCATGGGAATTGAGGTCGTTGGGTAGATAATTTCGCCGCCGGAATTGGCGGTGTTTTGAATGAAAAAATCGCGGGAGAATTTTTAATTCGTTTGAACCGCACAAAGAAAAATGCCAAGCAAACCAAGCAAACGTTATCGAAAAGCGCTGGAGCTGGTGGATCGGAAAAAAACGTATCCATTAAAATCCGCGGTTGAAGTTCTGACAAAATTCCCCAAAGCCAAGTTCAACGAAACCGTTGATCTCGCGTTTCGCCTGGGAGTTGATCCAAAACAATCCGACCAGATGGTGCGCGGCACCGTTCCGCTTCCGCACGGCAGCGGGAAAACGGTTCGCGTTCTGGTTTTTGCCAAGAGTGGTCCGGCTGCCGACGCCGCGAAAGCTGCCGGCGCGGAATACGTGGGTTTCGATGACATGATTAAAAAATGTCAGGAAG
This sequence comes from Verrucomicrobiia bacterium, assembly GCA_035701135.1. Taxonomy (GTDB): domain Bacteria; phylum Verrucomicrobiota; class Verrucomicrobiia; order Limisphaerales; family DASXHY01; genus DASXHY01. Next base: position 16,112 of record DASSNZ010000079.1, on the reverse strand, counting down.
GCTGGTCGGATTTCGACGTTGCCATTGCCACTCCGGAAGCGATGGTGGAAGTTCGCAAACTGGGCAAAGTTCTCGGTCCGCGCGGCCTGATGCCGAATCCGAAAACCGGCACGGTGACGGACGACACCGCAAAAGCGGTCAAGGAAGTGAAAGCCGGTCGTGTGGAATTTAAAATTGACAAGGCGGGCAACATTCATGTTCCGGTTGGCAAAGCCTCTTTCGCTCCCGAGCAAATTGAGGAAAACGCGCGCGCCGTGATTGACGCCGTCGCGAAAGCGCGGCCGAACAGCGTGAAAGGCGCTTACCTGCATACCTGCACGATTTCAGCCACCATGAGCCCACCGGTTTCAGTGGACCTGAAGGAATTTGCGACGCAATAAACGAAAGCAAAACGATTAAGGATTAAAATTATGCGTCAGGAAAAGCAAAATTTAACGAAAGAATACCTCGAACGGCTGAACGCCTCGCCGTTTTTCATCGTGGTGGATTATCGGGGATTGAAAGTGGATCACATGACGGAATTGCGCAAACGGCTTTTCCGGTCGGGCGCGGCGATGCATGTGGTTAAAAATTCCATTTTCCGAATTGCGGCCAAAGAAGCTGGCGTCGCCGATTTGAATGGAGCCATGGCCGGACAGGTCGCCGTGGTGACAGGGCAAAAGGATATTTCGACCGCCGCGAAAGTGGTCAAAACTTTTGCTTCGGAATTTGAAAAACCGAAAATCAAATTCGGTTATTTGAACAATCAACGCCTGGCGGACACCGATATTCTGGCTTTGGCCGATTTGCCGTCCATCGAGGTGTTGCGCGCGAAATTTTTAGGCTTATTGAACGCTCCGGCGACCAAGCTGGTCAGATTGCTGAACACGCCTGCCAGCCAGTTGGCCCGGGTTCTTCAAGCCAAGGTGGAAAAAGGCTGAAAGCTGAGTTATACTTTCGTTCCGTTTTAGCCAGCGGGACGGGAAAACAAACAACAACAACGTAAATCGTCGGTTTGCAGGCAGCAGACTCAAAACCTTCGCGGCCGCGGGGGACGACGAGACGAAATGAAAGGTACCATGGCTCTGGACAAAGCAAACATCGTAGAACAACTGAGCAACGCGACGGTGATTGAAATCGCCGATCTCGTTAAAGAACTGGAAAACAAATGGGGCGTCACCGCCGCCGCGCCCGTCGCGGTTGCCGCTGCCGGCGCGCCCGCCGCAGGTGGAGCCGCTGCTCCGGCCGAGGCCAAGGACACGTTTGACGTGATTCTGGTGTCGGTTCCGGCCGACAAGAAGATTGCCGCGATCAAAGCCGTGCGCGAAGTGAAAGCCGGCCTCGGTCTGGCGGAAGCCAAGGCCCTGGTTGAAGGCGCTCCCAAGCCGGTTTTGGAAGGAGCCAACAAGGCTGATTCCGACGCCGCGAAAAAGAAACTTGAAGAAGCAGGCGCCAAGGTGGAAGTAAAGTAATTGGCGAATCATTTGAGGCGGTTCCTCCAACAGGACGGAACCGCCTCGCTTCGCCTGCCGAATCTGAGATTTAGAGATTTTAAGATAAGAAGACGGAAAGACATCGAAGCCATTTCGGTGGCTAAAGTCGGGCAAGTCCGCTGTGAATACAGAGTACTTGCCTTGTGTCGTTTAGAAGAAAAAACGGGCCGGCCCGAAAATCCTGCCCATAGTGATTAAGGTCAAAATGCCATCGCGAGCCACAGAACGAGTTAATTTCGGTAAGATCAAAGAAATCATTGCTCCGCCCAACCTGATCGAATTGCAAACCAATTCGTACAAGGAATTTCTACAGGCGGAAGTGCCGCAGTCCAGGCGCAAAAATCTCGGACTGCAAGCCGTGTTCACCGAAGTCTTTCCCATCGAAAGCTACGACGGCAAATGCGTGCTCGATTTCCATTCGTACGAAATCGGCGAACCCAAACTGGACTGGCTGGAGTGCCTCCGCGAAGGTCTGACCTACGGCGCGCCGCTCTACGTCACGTTCCTGCTGAAAGAGGAAAAAGGCACGAAAGAGGAAAAAGTTTTCATGGGCGAACTGCCGCTCATGACTCCGCAAGGCACATTCGTCATCAATGGCGCGGAACGCGTGATTGTTTCCCAATTGCATCGTTCGCCCGGATTGGCTTTCGAAGCCACGCAACATCCAAACGGCAAAACGCTCCATTCATTTCGCATCATTCCCGATCGCGGTTCCTGGTACGAAGCGCAGTTCGACACGAGCGACATGCTTTACGTGTATCTCGACCGGAAAAAACGCCGCCGGAAATTTTTGACCACGACGCTTTTCCGCGCATTGAGTTTCCTCGATGCCGAAGCCGAAGGCAAAGGCGCGGACAAGAAAAAAGACGCGGATAAAAATCGCGGAACCGACGAGGAGATTTTGAAGCTCTTTTACGACATCGAAGAGATGAGCGTGAAGGAAGCCGAAAAACACGAGGATTTGCCAAACAAGGTTTTGATCGAAGACGCCGTGGATGCCGACAAAGGATTGGTTGTGGCGCGCGCTTTCGAGCCGTTGTCCAAAGCGGTTGTAAAACAAATCGCTGAACTCGGCGTAACGAAAATCAAAGTCGTGGACACCACGGCGGACGAGGGGATCGTCATCAAGTGCATGAAAAAAGATCCCGCGAAAAACGAGGAAGAGGCGTTGAAAGATATTTATCGCCGCCTGCGTCCGGGAGATCCTCCGACTGCGGCAAACGCCCGTGCGCTGATCAAACGTCTGTTTTTCGATCCCAAACGGTACGATCTCGGCCGGGTTGGCCGTTACAAAATCAACCAGAAACTTGGCATCAAAGGCGGCGATTCCCGCATTTTGACCAAGGAAGATCTGGTTGCCGCGACGAAATATTTGCTTCGACTGAAAAAAGGCGAAGGCTCGCTGGATGATATTGATCACCTCGGCAGCCGCCGCGTCCGAACCGTCGGCGAATTGCTGGCAAATCAATGCCGCGTCGGTTTGGCGCGCACCGAACGTCTTGTCAAAGAGCGCATGACGCTTTTCGATCAGGGTGTCGAAGCAATGTCGCCGCAGAAATTGATCAATCCGAAAGCGTTGTCCGCTGTGATTCGCGATTTCTTTGGCCGCAGCCAGCTCTCGCAATTCATGGATCAAATCAACCCGCTCGCGGAACTAACCCACAAACGCCGTTTATCGGCGCTCGGGCCGGGCGGTCTTTCCCGCGACCGCGCCGGATTCGAAGTTCGCGACGTGCATCCCTCCCATTATGGGCGCATTTGTCCGGTGGAAACGCCGGAAGGTCCGAACATCGGTTTGATCGCGTCGCTCGCGACGTTTGCGCGGATCAATGATTTCGGTTTTCTCGAAACGCCTTATCGCAAAGTCGAAAACGGCAAGGTCACCGACAAGATTGAATATCTGACGGCCGACCGCGAAGAGACTTACACGATCGCCCAGGCGAACACGCCGGTGGATGACAAAGGAAAATTCACGCAGGAACGCGTGGTTTGCCGCGGCAAAAACGACTTCATTGACGTGGAACCGGCGCGCGTGGATTACATGGACGTTTCGCCGAAACAATTGGTTTCCGTTGCCGCGTCACTGATTCCGTTCCTGGAACACGACGATGCGAACCGCGCATTGATGGGTTCGAACATGCAACGCCAGGCCGTGCCTTTGCTCGTCACCGAAGCGCCGCTTGTCGCGACCGGACTGGAAGACCGGGTTGCCCGCGATTCCCGCGCTGTTATTGTCGCGGAAGAAGCCGGCAAAGTGGCTTCGGTTACCGGCAGCCAGATCGTGATTACGGAAAACGGTCATTTGCCCGAGACGAAAAAGAAACTCAAAAACGATCCGGAAAAAGGCATCTGGGTTTATCCGGTTCGCAAATTCATGCGTTCCAATGCCGCGACCTGCATCAACCAGAAAATTCTGGTAAAAAAAGGCGACACGGTGAAAAAAGGACAAGTCATCGCGGACGGCCCTTGCACGCGCGACGGCGAACTCGCGCTCGGGCGCAACGTGCTCGTGGCGTTCATGCCGTGGAACGGATACAACTTCGAGGACGCGATTCTCATCAGCGAAAAAATCGTGAAGGAAGATATTTTCACGAGCATTCACATTGATGAATTTGAAGTGGCGGCGCGCGACACAAAACTCGGGCCGGAGGAAATCACGCGCGACATTCCGAACCTCGGCGATGAAGCGTTGAAAAACCTCGGTTCCGACGGCGTTATTCGCGTCGGCGCGGAAGTGAAGCCCGGCGACATTCTCGTTGGAAAGATCACTCCGAAATCCGAAACCGAACTGGCGCCGGAGGAACGATTGCTTCGCGCTATTTTCGGTGAAAAAGCGGCGGACGTTAAAGACACTTCGCTCAAAGTTCCTTCCGGCACTTACGGCATCGTGATGGACGTGAAGGTTTCCTCCAAAAAGGAATCCGAACGCGAACGTGCGGTGACTTCCGAGGAAAAGAAACAGGCCAAACAGGTCGAGGACGAATACAAGAAAAAAACCGACGAGTTGCGCGATCAATTGACGGAAGCGTTGAGCAACATTTTGCTCGGCGAAAAAATTCCGCTCGACGTGGTGAACAGCGAGACCGGCGAAATCATCATTCCCGCCAATCGCAAAATCACCAAAACACTCCTGCGCAAACTCGCGACGGTTTATGACCGCATCGAAATTGATCCGTCGCCGATCCGCAACAAAATCAACGAAATCATCGGCCAGTTTAAGAAAAAGTTCGATGATCTTCAGATGCAATACGACGAGGAAATGGAACGCGCCGAAGCCGGCGAAGGCACCGACAGCGGCGTTGTGAAATCCGTCAAAGTTTACATCGCATCGAAACGCAAACTCTCCGTCGGTGACAAAATGGCGGGCCGCCACGGAAACAAAGGCGTCGTCGCAAAAATCGTCGCCGAGGAAGACATGCCGTTCGTCGCGGACGGAACGCCGGTGGAAATCGTATTGAATCCGCTGGGCGTGCCATCGCGCATGAATGTCGGTCAGGTGTTGGAAACGCACCTGGGCTGGGCGGCGAAATTGCTTGGAATGAAATTTGCCACGCCGGTGTTCGATGGAATCAAGGAAAAAGATATTCGCGGATTCCTGGATCAGGCGAAATTGCCGAACCATGGCAAAACGCATTTGATTGACGGGCGCACCGGCGAACGTTTCGACCAGGAAGTCGTCGTCGGCTACATCTACATGATGAAGCTGGGGCATTTGGTCGCGGACAAAATTCACGCGCGCGCGGTCGGACCTTATTCGCTCGTCACGCAACAGCCGCTGGGCGGCAAGGCGCAGTACGGCGGACAACGGTTCGGCGAAATGGAAGTCTGGGCGATGGAAGCCTACGGCGCGGCTTACACGCTGCAGGAATTGCTCACCGTCAAATCCGACGACGTTCAAGGACGCACGCGGATTTACGAAAGCATTGTCAAAGGCGACAACGCGCTGGAAGCAGGCATTCCCGAATCGTTCAACGTGCTCGTCAAAGAAATGCAATCGCTCGGTCTCGACGTGAAAGTCGGATATTCCAATCCGACGGAAAACGCGGCGAGTGAAAACGGCAGCGCGTTGGCGGCGATGTGAGTTTGCGAATCCGTAAACCTGAATTGGTAAATTTGGCGGCGAATAACCGCGTGAAAGAAATTGTATGATTAGCTCAAAAGAAAACGCCCGGGAGTTGCTCGGGTTGGACAAGGTGAATCAGGTGGATTACGTCGCGATTTCCGTGGCGTCGCCCGACGCGATTCGCTCGTGGTCCAAAGGGGAAGTCAAAAACCCCGAGACAATTAATTATCGCACGTTCAAACCGGAAAAAGGCGGTTTGTTCTGCGAACGCATTTTCGGTCCGGTGAAGGACTGGGAATGCTCCTGCGGAAAATACAAGCGCATCAAACATCGCGGCGTGGTCTGCGATCGTTGCGGCGTGGAAGTGACGCTTGCGCGCGTTCGCCGCGAGCGCATGGGCCACATTGAACTGGCCGTGCCGGTTTGCCATATCTGGTTTTTCAAGTGCATGCCGTCGCGCATCGGCCTGGCGCTGGACATGACCGCGCGCAATCTCGAACGCGTGATTTATTACGAGGATTACCTTGTAATTGATCCGGGTTCGACGCCGCTCAAGCAGAATCAATTATTGAGCGAACACGAATATCGCGAAGCCCGCGAGACGTACGGAGCCGATGCGTTTGTCGCTAAAATGGGCGCGGAAGCCGTTCGCGAAGGTTTGTCAAAAGTGGATCTCGCGAAACAGATTGATCAGTTGCAAATCGGCATGACCGAAACCAAGAGCAAGCAGATCCGGAAAAAAATCGCGAAGCGGATCAAATTACTCCAGGGATTGCAATCATCCAAAAGCCGTCCGGAATGGATGATTCTCACCGTGCTGCCGGTGATTCCGCCGGACCTGCGTCCGCTCGTTCCGCTGGAAGGCGGACGTTTCGCGACCTCGGATTTAAATGATCTTTATCGCCGCGTCATCAACCGCAATAACCGGTTGAAAAATCTGCTTCAGCTTAAAACGCCGGAAGTGATTATCCGCAACGAAAAACGCATGTTGCAGGAAGCGGTGGATGCGCTGTTCGACAATGGTCGGCATGGCCGCGCTGTGACCGGCGCGGGCAATCGCTCGTTGAAGTCCTTGAGCGACATGCTCAAAGGCAAGAGCGGACGTTTCCGTCAGAACCTGTTAGGCAAACGCGTGGATTATTCGGGCCGTTCCGTCATCGTCATCGGTCCGGAACTCAAGCTCAACCAATGCGGTCTGCCGAAGAAAATGGCGCTCGTATTATTCGAGCCGTTTATTATTCGCCGGCTCAAGGAACTGGGCTACGTGCATACGGTTCGTTCGGCCAAGAAAATGATTGAGCGCCAGACGACCGAGGTGTGGGACATTCTCGAAGAAGTCACCCGCGGCCATGCGGTCATGCTGAATCGCGCGCCGACGCTGCATCGTTTGTCCGTTCAGGCGTTCGAGCCGCAATTGATTGAAGGCGAAGCGATTCGCATTCATCCGCTGGTTTGCACCGCTTACAACGCGGATTTCGACGGCGACCAGATGGCGGTTCACGTTCCGTTGTCCGTCGAGGCGCAGATGGAAGCGCGTTTGTTGATGATGGCGACGAACAATATTTTCTCGCCGTCAAGCGGCAAGCCGATCATCACGCCGACGCAGGACATTACGCTCGGCTGTTATTATCTGACCGCCGAACCGCAAACGCCATTGCCGGCAGACACGCGGACATTGAAATTGTTCGGTTCGAAAACCGAAGTCATTTTCGCGTTGGACGACCGTTCGGTGAAAACGCACGAGCGCATTCGTATTGCAAATCCGGATTTCGGAAGGCAAACGACTTACGGTGATGCGAACAGAAAAGTCATCGAGACGACCGTTGGCCGCGTGGTGTTCAGCGAAATCTGGCCGCCGGAACTTGGATTTCCCAACAAGGTCGTCAAGAAGGCTGATATCGGCGATTTGATCTGGCGGTGTTACAAAGTATGCGGCCACGAGAAAACCGTCATCATGCTCGACAAGCTCAAGGAGTTAGGATTCCGTGAAGCGACTCGCGCGGGCGTGTCCATTGGCATTGATGACATGATCATCCCGGTCGAGAAAGACCAGGAAATTGACGCCGCGCAAAAGCTGATCAGGGAAGTTGAGAAGCAACATCGCCGCGGTGTCATTACTTCGGGCGAACGGTACAACAAAATCGTGGACATCTGGACCCATGCGACGGACCAGATTTCAAACGTCATGTTCAAGACCCTGGAAAAAAACCAGGGCAAGAAAGAGTTCAATCCGGTTTACCTGATGGTGGATTCCGGCGCGCGTGGCAATCGCCAGCAGGTGCGCCAGCTCGCCGGCGTGCGTGGTCTGATGGCCAAGCCGAGTGGCGACATTATCGAAAAACCGATTTTGTCGAACTTCCGCGAAGGTTTGACTGTGTTGGAATATTTCATTTCAACCCACGGTGCGCGCAAAGGTTTGGCCGATACCGCGCTGAAAACCGCCGACTCAGGTTACATGACCCGAAAACTCGTGGATGTGGCGCAGGACGTCATCATCCGCGAACAGGATTGCGGCACGACCAACGGCATTTGGGTGCAGGCGATTTACGAAGGCGAAGACGAAGTGGTGAAACTCGCAGATCGTCTCGTGGGCCGTTATTCCTGCGATGATATTAAAAATCCGCAGAACCCGAAAGAATTGCTCGTCAGGGCGAACGAGGAAATTGACGAAATCAAAGCCAAAGCGGTTGATATTTCGGGCATTGAGAAAGTCAAAATTCGTTCTGTGCTCACGTGCGAAAGCAAACACGGCATCTGCATGTATTGTTACGGTCGCAATCTGGCCACCGGCAATCTGGTCAAGCTGGGTGAGGCGACGGGCATTATCGCCGCGCAATCCATCGGCGAGCCGGGAACGCAGTTGACGATGCGCACGTTCCACATTGGCGGAACGGCTTCGCAGGTGTTCAAGCAGCCGCAGATCAAGGCGAAATTCGACGGTGTGATTCGCTACAACGATTTGCGCATTGTGCAATTGGAAGACGGCAACAGCATTGTTTTGAACAAGAACGGTTCCGTTTCAATTCTCGCCGACGACGGCCGCGAATTGGAAAATCACAACATCGTGATTGGTTCAGTCATCGCTGTGCCGGATGGCCAGAAAGTGAAGAAAGGCGACACGTTCGTGCAGTGGGATCCTTACAATGTTCCGATTCTCTCTGAGAAAGCGGGCAAGGTGAAATTCCATGACATCATCGAAGGTGTCACGATGAAACAGGAATTGGACGAAACGACGCAGCAGGAAGCGATGGTCGTCATCGAACACAAGGAAGATTTGCATCCGCAAATCATCATCATGGATAACAACGGCGAAGTGTCGGCGAATTATCCGATTCCTTCCGGCGCGCATATCGTGGTGAACGAAGGCGACAAAATCGTGGCCGGAACATTGATGGCCAAGACGCCCCGCAAAACATCCAAGACCAAAGACATCACCGGCGGTTTGCCGCGCGTGGCGGAATTGTTTGAAGCGCGCCGGCCAAAGGACGCTGCGGAAATCTCGAAGATTGACGGCATTGTGGACTTCGGCCCGAGCGTCCGCGGCAAGCGCTGCATCCTGATCAAGGATCCGCAGACCGGCGTTGAAGAGGAACATCTCATTCCGATTGGCAAACACGTCATTGTCTTCAAGGGCGATTACGTGAAAAAAGGCCAGCAATTGACCGAAGGCCCGATTGATCCGCATGAAATTCTGGACATCTGCGGTCCGCAGGAATTGCAGGAGCACCTGGTTAACGAAGTGCAGGAAGTTTATCGTCTCCAGGGCGTGACGATCAATGACAAGCACATTGAAATCATCGTGCGCCAGATGTTGCGCAAGGTTCGCATCACCGAACCCGGCGATACGACATTCCTTTGGGGTGAGCAGATTGATAAACTCGAATTCGAAGAAGAAAATTCTCGCGTCGAGAAAATGGGCGGCAAACCCGCCGAAGCGCAGCCTGTCCTGCTCGGCATCACGAAAGCTTCACTGGAAACGGAAAGCTTCCTGAGCGCCGCGTCTTTCCAGGACACGACCCGCGTGCTGACCGAGGCGGCGACTCGCGCGAAGGTGGATTACCTGCGCGGCTTCAAGGAAAACGTGATCATGGGTCACATTATTCCGGCCGGAACCGGCTTCGATTATCACCGCAAAGTGCAATTGAAACCGCTGGTGGAATTGCCGACGGAACCGGAACCGGAAGAACAGGCCGAACCTGCGGCGGAAGAAAATCCGCTGGCGGGTTAGGGTTAAAATTATTCAAATACTAGTTGCAACAGAAAAGTTGTCTGATAATATCCGCGCTCCGTTTGCCCCGTTCCGGGGAAGCGGGGCAAACAAATAGAGATAAAGCGAAAAATGCCGACCATTAACCAGTTAGTTCGCAAAGGGCGCAGCAAAATACGCTACAAGTCCAAGTCGCCGGCTTTGGAAAATTCCCCGTTCCGGCGCGGCGTGTGCATTCAGGTCATGACGCGCACGCCCAAGAAACCAAATTCCGCGATGCGCAAGGTCGCAAAAGTGCGCCTGACCAATGGCTTTGAAGTCATCGCTTACATTCCCGACGAAGGCCACAATCTTCAGGAACATTCGATCGTGCTCGTGCGCGGCGGACGCGTGAAGGACCTTCCGGGTGTGCGCTATCATATTGTTCGCGGAACTTTGGACGCCGCCGGCGTGGAAAAACGCCGTGTCAGCCGTTCCAAGTACGGCGTCAAACGGCCTAAAGCGGCAAAGCCGGCCAAATAAAACGATTTTAACTTTGTAATGATTTAAAGAACATGTCCCGACGACGACAAGCCACACGCAGACCGGTGATCAAAGACGCGAAATTCGACAGCCAGTTGGTTTCGCGCCTGGTGAATACCGTGATGATTTCCGGTAAGAAAAGCACCGCCCAGCGAATTGTTTACGGCGCTTTCGACCGGATTGCGGAAAAAAATCCCACGTCCAACCCGCTGGAAATTCTTCAACGTGCGGTTGACAACGCCAAGCCGCGACTGGAAGTTAAAGCCCGCCGCGTGGGTGGCGCGACCTATCAGGTGCCGGTTGAAGTTCAATCGGACCGTCAGTTCGCGCTGGCTTTGCGCTGGCTGGTGGATTTTGCCGACGCGCGAAAAGGGCAGCCGATGAAGGACGCTCTGGCGTCGGAAATCCTGGAGGCCTATCAGGGCCAAGGCAACGCGATTCGCAAGCGGGATGAAGTGCATAAAATGGCGCAGGCCAACAAGGCTTTCGCTCATTTCCGCTGGTAGTCGCAATTATTTTGACGCGCCCCGAAATGATGTCGGGGCGTTTTTATTCCCGTGGTTGAATGGGAAACCAGGCGGTTTGTTGAATAGCCGCGGCGTAAAGCCTTTTTGAAAAATTCAACCTGTTTAACGGATTTAACGATTTAGAAAATGCAAGCAGTGATGGAAACAAAACCAGTGAATTCGCCCAATCGCCAATACACGATGGAGCGAACCCGCAATATCGGCATCGCCGCGCACATTGACGCCGGCAAAACCACGACGACCGAACGAATCCTCTTTTACACGGGACTCATTCACAAAATCGGTGACGTGGATGACGGCAATACTGTCACCGACTGGATGGAACAGGAACGCGAGCGCGGCATCACGATTACTTCCGCAGCGGTCACTTGTTTCTGGACTCAAAAAGCCAGCAAACCCGGCGAAGAGCAGGTTTACAAGGCGTTCAAAGATGTTCCGCATCGGATCAATATTATTGACACTCCCGGACACGTGGATTTTACGGCGGAAGTGGAGCGCTCCATGCGCGTTCTGGACGGCGCGGTCGCCGTGTTCTGCGGCGTTGCCGGCGTGCAACCGCAATCCGAAACCGTTTGGCGCCAGGCGACAAAATATAAAGTTCCGCGCATCGCGTTCGTCAACAAGATGGACCGCACCGGTGCGAATTTTGAAAATGCCGTCAACGACATGCGCAACAAACTGAAAGCGTATGCGTATCCGGTTTTCCTGCCGATGGGCGCGGAAGACAAATTTGAAGGCGTCATTGATGTCGTGAACCAAAAAGCGTTCGTTTGGGGCGCGGGTGACATTGGCGGTGAAGGTTTGAATTACGAAGTCAAAGACATTCCCGCCGAACATCAGGAACGCGCCAAGGCCGCGCTGGCGGAATTGGTGGACGCCGTTTCCAACAAGGACGACGCGATTGCCGAACTGGTGATTGAGGAAAAACCCGTCACTCCGAAAATTCTTAAAGCCGCGATTCGCCGGTTGACCTGTAAAATGGAACTGGTTCCCGTTTTGTGCGGTTCCGCTTTCAAGAAAAAAGGCGTTCAGGTTCTTGTGGACGCCGTTGTGGATTATTTGCCCAGTCCGCTGGATATTCCGCCGGCCGAAGCCATGGTTCCCGGAACGGAGGAAGTCACGCAGATTGAAGCGAACGACAACGGTAAATTCTGCTCGCTCGCGTTCAAATTGTGGACGGATGTTTACGCGGGCAAACTGGTTTTCTTCCGCGTTTATTCCGGCGTGCTGAAAAAAGGCGATACGATTTACAACCCGCGCACGCGCAAGCGCGAACGCGTCAGCCGCCTGATGATTATTCAAGGCAGCGAACGCAAAGACATTGACGCGGTTTACGCCGGCGACATCGCGGCGCTCGTGGGTCTGCGAAACATCACAACCGGCGACACCCTCTGCGACGAAAGCTTCGACGTGACGCTCGAGCCGCCGACGTTTCCAGAGCCGGTTATTTCAATGGCTGTTGAGCCGAAAACGAAAGCAGATCGCGACAAAATGTCCGAAGGTCTGCAGCGTCTCGCGGAAGAAGATCCGACGTTCCGTTGTTTCACCAACGAAGAAACCGGCCAGCTTATCATTGCGGGCATGGGTGAATTGCATCTCGACATTATTCGCGACCGCCTGTTCCGCGAATTCAAAGTTGAAGCCAATTCCGGCGCTCCGCAAATTGCGTATCGCGAAACGATTACCAAACCGGCCGAAGGCGAAGGAAAATTCATCCGTCAATCCGGCGGACGCGGCCAGTACGGTCATGCGATCATCAAAGTCGAGCCGAACGAAAAAGGCAAAGGCATTGAAATCGAAAATAAAATCGTCGGCGGAACGATTCCCAAGGAATACATTCCGGCGGTCATCAATGGTATTGAGGAAGCGATCAAAGGCGGCGTTTACGCCGGTTACCAGGTCATTGACATCAAAGTTCAGGTCGTGGACGGATCATTTCACGAAGTGGACTCGAACGAATTGGCGTTCAAGATGGCTGGAATTTTCGCTTTGAAAGATTCCTTCAAAAAAGCGAATCCGATTTTGCTTGAACCGGTGATGAAAGTGGAAGTGACGACGCCTGACGAATATCAGGGCGATCTTCTCGGCGACATCAATCGCCGCCGCGGGACGATCATTGGCATCGAAGCCAAGGCGGGCCAGACAATTTTGAACGCGCATGTGCCGCTGGCCGAAATGTTCGGTTACGCCACGGCGATTCGTTCGCTTTCCAAAGGGCGCGCATCCTATTCCATGGAGCCGTTGACTTTCGAACAGGTGCCTAACAGCATCCTGAACACAATTTTGGACGCGGCGGCCAAGAGGCCGGCGGCCAGAACATAACAACCATAACTATAAAATTGTTCTTTCTATGGCTGGACAAAGAATACGCATCAGACTGAAGGCCTTTGACCATCGCGTCATTGACCAATCCGCTCGCGACATCGCGGACACTGTGAAACGCACCGGCGCTCGCGTCGCCGGTCCCATTCCGCTCCCGACCCGCGTCGAACGCTTCACCGTTCAACGCTCTCCTCATTCGGACAAGAAGTCGCAGGAAACTTTCGAACAACGCACGCACAAACGGCTTCTCGATATTCTGGAACCGACGGCAAAAACCGTGGACGAGTTGAAAAAACTCAATCTTCCGGCGGGCGTGGATATTACGATCAAGATTTAAAAGTTAAATGAGTAACCCGTTAAACACGTTAAACCGGAGCGCCGCTCCGCTCATTCAGCCAATCACCATTTAACCAAATACGATTCCCATGCCTCTAGGACTTTTAGGAAAAAAACTCGGGCACACGCGTGTTTATGACGCGAACGGCATTTTGACTCCGGTCACGGTCGTTCTCGCGGGACCGAACCGCGTTTTGCAGGTCAAAACTCAGGCGAGCAAAGACGGCTACAACGCCGTGCAACTCGGTTTCGACGATCAAAAAGAACAGCGTCTGACCAAACCATTGCTTGGCCACATCAAAAAGCAGAACGGCGTCGCCGTGAAACGCATCAAGGAATTTCGCAATTTCTCGAAGGAAGTGAAACCCGGCGATGTGGTCGGACCGACGTTGTTTGCGCCCGGCGATTTCATTGACGCGATTGGCGTGACGAAAGGCCGCGGTTTTGAAGGCGTTGTGGGACGGCACGGTTTCGCCGGCGGTGATTCCACCCACGGCGCGAAAGGCTGGCATCGCCGCTCCGGCGCGATTGGTCAACGTCTGTTTCCCGGCACAGTCATGCGCGGCATGAGAATGCCCGGTCACATGGGGCAGGTGCGGCGCACCACGCAAAATCTTGAGGTGATTCAAGTGCGCGAAGCGGACAATCTGATTTTGATAAAAGGCTCGATTCCCGGCGCGGAAGGCGATTACGTCATCATTCGCGAATCGAAAAAACGCCCGAAGGGCTGGAAGCCGGCGGCGGCTCCGGTCAGCAAAAAAGAAGGAAAGAAAGCTGCCGCATCGAAAAAGTAATTGAGGCGTTCCCATGAAGATTGCAATTAAAGACATAAAAGGAAAAGCCCAGGGCGAACTCGAAGTGAAATTCGAACTCGTCGAAAATGGCAAAGGCACACAAGCCGTTCACGACACGGTTGTGGCGTATCAGGCCGCCCAGCGCATGGGCACCGCCTGCACCAAAACCGTCGGCGACGTGGCGGGCACGAATAAAAAACCGTGGCGCCAAAAAGGAACCGGCCGCGCTCGCGCCGGTTCGTTCCGCTCTCCGCTGTGGCGCGGCGGCGGCGTGGTTTTTGGACCCAGGCCCCGCGATTTCTCCAAGAAAGTTAACGCCAAAACCAAACAGCTCGCTTTGCGCAAAGCGCTCAGCGAACGCTTGAAGGCCGGCGATGTGATGGTTGTGGATGATTTGAAGCTGGCGTCTCCCAAAACCAAAGATTTTGTCAGCGTTTTGTTTGCGTTGGATGTGGACGGCACGGCTTTGTTTGTGTCGCAGGACATTGATAAAAATTTGACGCTGGCTTCGCGCAATGTTCCGAACGTGGCGCTTGCCACGAGCGAGACGCTTAATACTTACGACGTGTTGCGTCCGGACAAACTCGTTTTCACGAAAAGCGCGTTTGAAAAGGTCGAAGCCCGATTAGCAAAGGAATAGTAACTTGTTAAATGGTCCAATCGGTTAAATAAGCAAAAGGTAAGCCGACTCGTTTAGCCAATCACCCATTTAACTTATTTAACTTTTTACTGACACCATGAATTCTTTTGAAATTATCAAAACGGTTCGCCTCACCGAAAAAGGAACAAAGCAGGGCGAAACTTTGAATCAATACACCGTCGTGGCGGATCGCCGCGCAAACAAAACGCAAATCCGCCAGGCCGTGCAGGAATTGTTCAAAGTCAATGTTCTGAAAATCAATACGCTGAATGTTCGCGGAAAATTCCGTCGGCAACGCACCGCGCAGGCCGGTCAGGCGCCGGATTGGAAGAAAGCGATCGTCACACTGAAAGAGGGCCAGAAAATCAGCCTCACCTGATTCAGTTTAATTTTTCGCAAACGCGGAGAGAAATTCTCTCCGCGTTTTTTATTGTCCGTAAAACTTTATTTTGCCGCGCAAACTCGAAATCGTCGTTGATCGCGCACGATTGAAATTTTTGGTAACGACGGACGGCTTTACATGCCGTTGCCGGCGAATAATTCATCCGGCAATTCGTTGCTGTCGCTGACTTGCTCCGGCGGAAATGTTACGTTCAATTCGCTGACGGTGAATAAATTGAAATCCATTTGGGCCAATTCAAATCCATGAACGCGACGCAAAAAACCGGAACGCGACTGAAAACGGCGTTTTTAATGGCGACGATGGCGCTGGGTGCAATTTCCGCGTCCGCGCAAAATCTCAGCCGCGACATCAAGGTGGAAAAACCGTATTTGAATTTTCCCGTTAAAAATGGCGCGCCGATGCGTCACGTCACGGTGCTGGTGAACGGAGAAGAAAAACGCGCGTTCGACATCGAATTGGCCGATGGCAAACCGGATTGGTGGGCATTTTTGGACGCAACGCCTTTTCACGGGCAAACGGTCACAATTAATGTGGACAAGCTGCCGGAAAATTCGACCGGGTTAAGTTCCATTGACCAATCCGACAAAATCAAAGACAGCGAAAATCTTTATCACGAAGCGATGCGCCCGCAATTTCATTTCACATCGCGGCGCGGCTGGTTGAACGACCCGAACGGCCTCGTGTATTTCAAAGGCGAATATCATTTACTTTATCAGCATAATCCTTACGGCTGGAATTGGGGCAACATGTCGTGGGGACATGCCGTCAGCAAAGATTTGGTTTACTGGCACGAACTTCCTGTCGCGCTTTATCCCGATAAAAACGG
>DASSNZ010000078.1:0-5504 GCA_035701135.1 Verrucomicrobiia bacterium | reverse complement strand
AAAGGCTTGCATCAACTCACTTGAATCAACTCACTTGACAGCACGCCACTCTTCGGGAACTTAGTTGGATGCTGATTTTGAAAAAATTCGCCGCCGTTCCGCGAAACGAATGGCGGATTGACTCAGAACGATTCTCAAGGTTTGAGGGCTTCCCAAATGAAAACTGTTTTCTTGTCCATTGCTTTTTGCGCGTTTCTTCAGGGCGAAATCCATTGCCACGCTCAAACGGTTCTTCCTTCTAAAACGGTCGCGGACGAGCCGGCGAAAAATTCCGATTTCAAAAGCCGGCTCGACAGGGAAATTCCCGGCCTTTGGGAAAACGATGTCATTGGCGGCGGACTCCGCAAAGGCGCCACCGACATTGGATTCACGCTCGGTGGCGGAATCGGCCTGAAAGCGTTAGGCAGCACGCGCGAGCACGATCTGGTTCTCGCGGGTGTTCATTATGGACGTGTCATCAGCGGCGTTTTCGCAAAGGACAAATGGTACGCCGGAAATTTTGAATTGCGCGGTGAAATTTTCGGAGGGGAACAGATTTCTCTGCACGACGCCTACATTGTGGGCGCGACGCCGGTTCTGCGTTACACGTTCGCGACGGAAAGCCGCTTGGTTCCGTTTCTGGATTTCGGCGCCGGAGTCACCGCCACGGATATGAAGCGGCCCGATCTCGGTTCTGAATTTGAATTCAATTCCCAGGGCGGACCGGGAATTCACTTTTTCTGGAACAAAAATCTGGCGATAACCGCTCAGGCGCGGCTGATGCATATTTCAAATGCCGGAATCAGACATCCGAACAACGGCGTGAACGTGATTCGCATTTCCGGCGGAATTTCCTGGTTTTTCTAAGCCGGAACAATTCTGTTGAAACCACGGATTCACACAAATTCAGACGTATGACGAGTGAACGATGTTTTTCGGGTGGTTAGAGAAATTCACCGATTGGTGAATACGGCTTTCCAATTTAATTTCGTTTTTATCGGTGTGAATCCGTGTTCATCCGTGGTAAGAACCTCATCGTTTCGGTAAAGACACAACTGAATTCAATGCGCATTTTCCATGTTCGCCGGCTGATGGCCGAATTGCACCGCGCCATCGTTGATCACCGCGCGATCCGTTTTCGCCAGCCTGATCATTTCCGCGCCGGCCAACAGCATCGGCCCGTATCCGTGCGCCGCGTAAACGCTTTGCGGACGATAATAATAAAATGCCGGATCGAAACCCATTCCCGTTCCGACGCAGGTGCCTTCAACCTGACCGCGCGCGTTGACTCTTGTTGCGACGGCGTTCCACGCGAGTTGCGCCACCGGGCCGTATGCCAGCGGATCAATCCAGCCGCGATTGATGGCGTGAGCAATGCAATATGTGTAAATCGCCGACGCGGAGGTTTCCAGATACGAGTCATCGCGGTCGAGCAATTGATGCCAAAGCCCGATGCCGCTTTGGCGCGTCGCGATTCCGCGAATGTGTTCGCGCAATAACTCCAGCACTGCCGCCCGGCCGGGATGATTTTCCGGCAGCACATCGAGCAATTCCGTTTTCGCCAGCAGCGCCCAGCCGTTCGCCCGCGCCCAGTGAAATTCCGGATGAACTTTCATTCCGGCAATCCAGCCGTGCATGTAAAGTCCTTCCCGATGATTGAACATGCGCGCGGCGAATTGCGTCACCTGTTTCACCGCGTCGTCGTAATATTTTTCATCGCCGGTGAGTTTTCCCATTTGCGCCAGCGCGGGAACGCCCATGTAAAGATCGTCGAGCCAGAGTGAATCGGGCATCGGACGTTTTCGCGCCAGCGTGCCGTCGGGAAGCCGGTACTGTTTTGTCGAAATGTAATCCGCGTAATGGTCAATCAATGAACGCGCGTTTACCAGACCGGCGCGCTGCGCCTTGATGAATGCCGCGCACATTGAACCGGAATCGTCCAGCGCACCCGGATGCAGAACCGAACGGAACGGATTGGCCGAACCGCGCAAACCGTTTTCATCCAGTTCGCGAAAATAAGGCGTTTTGTCCACGATGAATTGCATCCGTTTCGCGACGTAATCCTTGAATCGCTCGTCGCCCGTGGTTTCATACGCCAGCAACATTCCCGAATATGTCACACCCCATTCGTATGAAATAATTGGAAAATCGCCGTGCGCCAGAACCGCGTCAGGATTGGGTTTGGAAAAATCCGTGATCTCCGCGCCGGTTTTTTTATCCACCAGTTTCGCCGGCGTGTTCGCTTCGAGATACGCGCGAATGCGTTCCATGACTTCCGTGATCGAGGCGACGCTTGCCGGGCCGTACGGAACCGGATAGGCGGGCGCGATTCTCCCGGGATTGACCGGCGCGTTTGAGGAATCGGCGCCGTGAGCGGGAATTCCGGCGAGCGCAAAAATTGAGAAAAGCGACGAAAGCAAAATGGGTTTGATAGATTTCATAACGCGACTGAACGAACACAATTTCCCAACGCGCGCGAGTTGTAAACTGCAAAGCGCGAACTCAACGGAACGAAAACGCAGAGACCAGAGCTGAGGAGAGAGATTTTCTCGCAAGTGAAATTTTCGCGCGTTGAAACTTGAATCGTAGCAGCCGACGTGAGTCGGCTCTGAGTTTTCCCCAATTCAGACGGAGCGGACTCACGTCCGCTGCTACATGGGAGATGCAATCAAATCCCAACGTATTTCTTTCAATCACGTTCCGAACATTCAAAATGTTTCCGTGAAAAGCATTGCGCCTTTGCTTCTTTGCGACCTCGCGTTGATTTTTCGCCGAATTCCAGGGATGATTTTCCGCGCGCGAGTTTTCAGTCAAAGTTGCATTTCCCGTTTGGACGCGTTCGCATTCGGAAGCGTTCTGTTCCTCGTTTGACCTGCCGCGCTTTTTTCCCATACTGGCGGCATGTCAAATACGTTCGGGCATTTATTCCGCATCACCACCTGGGGCGAGTCGCACGGTGGCGGCGTCGGCGTCGTGGTGGACGGCTGCCCGCCGCGGCTCGATTTGACCGAAGCGGATATTCAACCCGACCTGGATCGGCGTCGTCCCGGTCAATCGAAAATCGTCACGCCGCGAAAGGAAACCGACACGGTTCAAATTCTGTCCGGCACGTTCCAGGGCAAGACGCTCGGCACGCCGATCAGCATGTGGGTTCGCAACGAGGATGCGCGACCCGAAGCGTATTCCGAAATGGCGACGAAATTTCGTCCGTCGCACGCGGATTTTACGTATGAAGCCAAATACGGCATTCGCAACTGGCAGGGCGGGGGACGCACCAGCGCGCGTGAAACCATCGGACGCGTTGCCGCCGGCGCGATTGCGAAAAAACTTTTGCGCGAGCGTTACGGTGTGGAAATCCTTTCTTACGTCCGGCAGGTTCAAAAAATTCGCGCCGACGTGGACCGTGAAAAAGTGAAATTCGCGGACGTCGAATCAAACATCGTCCGCTGCCCGGATCAAACGGCGGCGGAAAAAATGATTCGGCTGATCGAGAAAATGCGGCGTGCCGGCGATACCGTCGGCGGCATTGTGGAAGGCATCGCGCGGAACGTTCCGGCGGGCTGGGGCGAACCGGTTTTTGATCGTCTCGAAGCGGATCTTGCGAAAGCGATGATGAGTTTGCCGGCGACCAAGGGATTTGAAATCGGCTCGGGATTTTCCAGTATTTTATTGACGGGCACGGAGCACAACGACGCGTTTCGCGCGAAAGGCGGAAAAGTTTTCACCACGACGAATCGCTCCGGCGGAATTCAGGGTGGCATTTCAAACGGTCAGACGATTTATTTCAACATCGCCTTTAAACCCGTCGCGACCGTAATGCGCGAGCAGGAAACCGTGGATATCGCGCTGAAAAACACTTCGCTCAAGGCGCGCGGGCGTCACGATCCGTGCGTTTTGCCGCGCGCGGTTCCGATTGTGGAAGCGATGACCGCGCTGGTTCTGGTGGATCACGCGCTGCGCCACAAGGCTCAGTGCGAATAAAAAATTCAGCATTGAGAAACGCCTGACGTGCGATCAAAAACAGTTTTTTTCCGAGGCGAATTTCGCGCCGACATTCTGAAGTCCATGTGAAGATGTTTTCCGCGTGTTTCTCGCGCTTTAAAACACGTTGCGAATCGCGAATCGTTTGAGCAGACTTTTGCCGTGAATTTTCGCGCGAAGATTATCAATTCGGAACAGCTTGCCGTCTGGAGAAAAACGCTTCGGGAACAAGGCCGCAAACTCGTTGTGACCAACGGCTGCTTCGATATTCTTCACGCCGGTCATGTCACGTATCTGGAAAATGCGAGAAATCACGGCGACGTTTTGCTTGTCGGACTCAACAGCGATGCGTCCGTGCGTGGATTGAAAGGCCCGTCGCGACCTGTGAATAATCAGGATGATCGCGCGCTGGTCGTGGCCGCGCTGGAAAGCGTGGATCGCGTTTGTATTTTTCAGGACCGCGCGGCGACGCGATTTCTCGCCGAGTCGCAGCCAGACATTTACATCAAGGGCGGCGATTACACTTTGGAAACGCTCAATCAGGACGAGCGAAAAACCGTGGAGCGCGCCGGGGGAAAAATCGTGATCGTTCCTGTCGTTCCCGGAAAATCCACCACCGCGCTTCTGGAGCGACTTGCCAAATGAGCTCGCGTTTTTGTTTTTTATCGCGACTGACGCGCGTGGCGATTTTTGTTTGCGTTTTTGCCGGATTGATTGTCAACGCGGCGCCGCCGAGTCCGGCGGTCAAGTGGTCCGTCGCCACGGGCCGCGTGGATTCTTCCCCGGCGGTCGGACGCGACGGAACTTTGTATTTCGGCACCTTTGCGAGAGGGCTTATGGCGCTGAGTCCGAAAGGCGAAATAAAATGGACGTTCAAAACTTTCAGCGAGATTCGGTCGTCGCCCGCAATCGGCGCCGATGGGACGATTTATTTCGGCTGCCGTGATTGCAAGTTTTACGCCGTCAGTCCGCAAGGGAAAAAGAAATGGGAATTCACGGCGGCAAAATGGATTGATTCCTCGCCCGCGCTGGCGCGAGATGGAACGATTTATTTCGGCTCGTGGGATAAACAATTTTACGCGCTGAATTCCGACGGCACGCTCAAATGGAAATTTCCGACCGGCGGAGAAATTGATTCCTCTCCGGCGATTGGGCTGGATGGAACGATCTATTTCGGTTCGCATGACAAGAAATTTTACGCGTTGACGCCCGACGGAGAAAAGAAATGGGAATTCGCGGCGAGCGGAAGAATCATTTCCTCGCCCGCGCTCAACAGCGATGGCGAAATTTATTTTACGAGTGTGGACGGATATTTTTACGCGTTGGACAGCGATGGCAATCTCCGTTGGAAGCTGGACACCGGCAGCATCACACAATCCTCGCCGGTAATTGGAATGGACGGAACGATTTACGTGGGAGTGAACGATTTTCTTTTGGCGATTACCCGGGATGGAAAAAAGAAATGGACATGGCCCGGCGGCATGCCGACCCAGACCAGCCCGGCGGTTTTAGCGGACAACTCGGTTTGCTTCGCGGTTCCCTTT
>DASSNZ010000077.1:0-6159 GCA_035701135.1 Verrucomicrobiia bacterium | reverse complement strand
TGTTCAGCGTTTCATTGAAGGTTTCGCGCGTTTGATTCGGCAGGCCGTAGATCAAATCCAGATTGATCGAGCCGTAGCCCAGTTCGCGCATCCAGTCCATCGCCTGCTGCGTCATCTCGCGCGGCTGAATGCGATGAATCGCTTCCTGCACTTTCGGATTGAAATCCTGCACGCCCATCGAGGCACGATTGAATCCAATTTCGCGCAACGCCACCAGGTGATCGCGCGTGAGCCGGCGCGGATCAACTTCCACGCTCGCTTCGATATCCGGCGAAAACTTGAAATGCTGGTGAATGATTTCGCCCAGGCGACGAATTTCATCGGGCCGCAGAAACGTAGGTGAACCGCCGCCGAAATGCAGTTGAACGACTTTGCGATTCGGATTCAGCATTGGCGCCAGCCGCGCGACTTCGCGTCCGAGATATTCGATGTACTGGCTGCCCTTGTCGTGATTGAGCGTGATGACGGTGGTGCAGCCGCAGAACCAGCAAAGCGTTTCGCAGAACGGAATGTGGAAATAAATCGAGAGATCGCGCGCGGAACGGTTGTTCGCTTCGATGCGTTCGGACAATTGATTCCACGAGACCGCGTCTGTGAATTTTGTCGCGGGCGGATAACTCGTATAACGCGGCCCGGCGACGTTGTATTTTTTCACCAGGTCCAGATTAACTTGCAGCGAATTCATGCTTAAAATTTAAACGCAGAGGCGCGAAGGGCGCAGAGCTTCGCAGAGTTCGCTTCCAAATTCTTCCCGATTTTCTCCGCGTTCTTCGCGTCTCTGCATTAAGGAAATTTTTCATTTGAAAGCGCGCACCGTATCGACCACCGCCTGAATATTCTCCAGCTTCGCTCCGGGCGTCAAACCGTGGCCCAGATTGAAGATGTGCCCCGCTCGGCCGCGCATTGAATCGAGCACGGCCTGGGTTTCGCGCGCGACGATTTCCGGCGTCGCATCGCTCAACAACACCGGCGCCAGATTGCCTTGCAATGCAATGTTGCGCGGAATCACTTTGCAGACTTCCTCCAGCGACGTCTGCCAATCAATGCCGATCACGTTCGCACCGGTCGCCATCAGATCGTGCCAGTTGGCGTGCGTGCCGAGGGAAAACACAATGATGGACGGCGTCGCCGGAACTGTTTCCCGCCGCAGGCCGGCGATGATTTCACGCATCCAGCGTCCCGATGCTTCGTCAAATTCGCCGCTCGTGAGATGCCCGCCGTGACTGTCAAAAAGCTGCAACGCATCCACGCCGGCGGCGATCTGCATCTTCAAATAGTTTGTAACCGCCAGCGTCAGTTTTTCGGCCAGTGCGAAATACGTTTTTGGATCTTCACGGAGCAACGCCAGCGCGCGGCCATATTTCGGAACACTGGCGCCTTCCATCATGAAAGTGGCCAATGTCCAGGGCGAACCGGAGAAACCGATCAGCGCCGTTTTTTCACCCAGCTCGGCGCGCAGCATTCGCAATGCTTTGTCCACGTATTGCAATCGCTCGCAAACCGCTTCGACGGAAAGTTTTTCAATGTCGGCTTTGCTTTGAACCGCGAAATCCATCACCACGCCGCCGGTTTCGCGAAATTTATACGCCTGCCCCATCGCTTCCGGAATCACAAGAATATCGCTGAACAGAATGGCCGCATCGAAGCCGAATCGCCGAATCGGCTGCAACGTGACTTCGACGGCGAGTTCCGGATTCTGCACCAGTTCGACAAAGGTGTGAGTTTCCTTGAGCTTGCGATATTCCGGCAACGCGCGTCCGGCCTGGCGCATCAGCCAAACCGGCGGCCGATCCACCGGCTGGCAGCGACTGGCATTGAGAAACCGTTGGCGATTTGTAAGCGTTTGCGCTTCGGTAGCGGATTTTTCCAGAGTTGAATTCAATTGAGTTGTAATTGCATTTCGGCGGCGCGGCATTCCGCATCCCGAAAACATATTAAACCGATTCAAGAAAAAACTGCACGTCTCTTTGTAAAATTTTCAAAACTGAAAAAACACTGACGCGCACCGATCCAATGCGAAGCATCCCGCATTTGAGGGATAGCAGAAGCATGAAAATCTTCTTAATATCCGGACCGTAATTCAGACAGCCAACCAAGAAAAATGAAAACTATAAACGCGAAAAAAATCGGTGTGTTTTTGTCCACATGTACAATTTGTTTGGGAGTTCACGCGCAGCTTGTAGATGATTTCAGCGGAGATTTAAGCGCCTATACTTTGTCGCGGGTGTTGGATCAAGGCACGACCGCAAACGTTTCTTTTTCGAACACAGGCGGCGCGTTGCAGGCGGTTTCGACCGGCAGCGATGGCGCGGAACAGGTATTGTTTCTCCGCAGTGATTTTAGCCTGAGCATTGGTCAAATGTTGATGGCCGATGTCAATTGGTCGCTTGGAACCAGTCAGGACCTGGGTATTGCCGTCGCGTCAACTTCAACACCAACATCAATTGCATCCGGCGTGAGCGGCGACACGCGAAAAAATTTTTCTTACGAGTATATTGGTATCCGAGGGGACTCGTGGCACGTTATTTCCAGTGGTTTTGATGGCGCAACGACAATTCCCACCTCGCAATTCCAACCAGGGACCGGCACCACAGTCGGGCTGTTCATTGCTCGCACTTCAGCGCAAACCTTTGATTTTGGATATAACCAGGGGGCTGGCAATGTAGTTTTAAGCTCATTTACGTTTACCAATTCTGACATTGGAAATGCGATTGGCTTTTATACTGATATGCGAGCCAATAATTCAGTTGGAACGCTGGATAATCTACGTCTCGCTGCTGTCCCCGAACCCTCAACACTGGCCCTGTGCGGTCTGGCTTTTGCAGGATTTTTCTATTTTATCCGCCATAAAAAGCACGCAATGGCCTGAGTTTTGATTCAACAGAATTTCCATTCCTTGAACTCGCCGTCGGCCTGAAATCCGGCGGCGTTTTTCATCTTCCATGATCAAGGCTTCGTCGCATCCCGCGTTTAAGGGATTGGTATTCAGCATCCTGATCTGTATATTTTGAAACGAATGCCTGCGATAATTCAAAATCCGTCGAAGTCCGATTCGATGACCCATTCCAGAATGCCGGCCCGCTCCGACCGCAACTCCCGAAAACCATGAAAACACCCCAAACCGTTAAAACATTCCTGTTTTCGCTTCTGTTTCTTGCCGCTCAATACGCCCGCGCGGACATCCGAGGACCTTACACGCCTGACGCCAACACGCTTTTTCTTTTGCATTTCGATGAGGTGTCCGGCAGTTCCGCAGCCACCAACAGCGGAAGCAAGGGCGGGAATTTTTATACTGTGCTCAACGACACTGCCGGAAATGGCCTGGCGAATCCGCCAACGGGAACATCGTTGCTCGGACATTCCTCTTTCCCGGGATTTGGAAACGCCGTCACGGCGACGAATACCGACGGAACCCCAAGCGGCGTGATTGGTTACGACGGAAACAACTCCGGCGCATACGAAGCCGACGTGCAGGGCGGCCCGGCAAGTCCTGATGCGATTGCCCTGACAAATCTGAACATGGGCAACGGGGGCGTGACGCCTTTCACTTTGGAAGCATTGATCTGCCCCACGGTCATCAATGCGAATCAGGAAATAATCTCCACGGATGATTACAATGGCCAGAGAGGTTTCCAGTTTAAAATCACCAGCGACGGCAAGTTACAGTTTCAAATGATCAACGGAAATACCGTCAATGTTACTTTTCCGATTCCCACCTCCGGGCCGAATGCTTTCGTGCCTGGCACATGGTATCACGTCGCGCTTTCGTATGATGGCGTGACGGCCCGTCTTTACTGGACAAAACTGGACGCGGCCAACGGAGCCGCGAATCTCCTTGGTTCCAGCGGCTGGACATGCACAACCAACACAGGCGCGATCGTCGCTCCATTGGACATCGGCGCGGAAAATCGCGGATCGGCCGGGGAATCTTTTCGCGGATTGATTGACGAAGTGCGAATCAGCAGCGTGGCCCGGGCCGCGGATGAGATGCAGTTCTTTTCGTCGGCTGTGACCATTTCTCAACAACCGGTCAGCCAAAATGTTGATGATTATCAGCCCGTGACATTTCGGGTAACCGCCGGGAGCATTTTCCAGATCGGATATCAATGGCGTTTTGACGGATCGCCCATTCCAGACGCAACCAATGCGAGCTATTCCATCGCTTCCGTGAACCTCACCAACGCCGGAAATTATGACGTGGTTATTACCAACACCGCCGGCAATTCTGCGACCAGCGAACCCGCTACGCTCACGGTCGGCGCGGCGAATTTTCTCGCGCATCGCTGGAGTTTCGCCAGTGATACATCTGACAGCATCGGTGGAGCGACCGGCACAAATCATGGGACTGCCGTTGTGAGCGGCGGCGCGCTGGTTCTGGATGGAACGGCTGATGGTTACATGGAACTGCCGCCCCACCTGTTAAGCGGCTTGAGCGCGGTAACATTTGATTTTTGGGCAACTTTTGGCGCGAACGGCGACAACTGCCGCGTTTTCGATTTTGGAAATACAAACTTCGTAAACCCCAGCGTTCCTCCTCCGCAGAATTATGTGTTTTTCTCTCCTCGCGCGGGCGGTGGAACTCATGTGATTGGCATCAGTGGCGGCAGCAGCGAATTTCAGCAAACACTCGCCGGCCTGGGCACATTGGACGGCCAAACGGTGCATGTGACCTGCGTGATTGATCCGCCAAACAATGTGATGTCCATTTATACCAACGGTGTTTTGGAAACGAGCGCCAGCCTTTCGGTTTCGCTGGCTTCCCTGAATGACGAACTTTGCTGGATTGGCCGCTCACTTTTTGATGCTGATCCGTACCTCAACGCCAGCATTGACGAGTTTCGAATCTATGGCGGCGCGTTGTCCGCAAGCAGCGTTCAGCAAAGCGACGCTGCGGGTCCGGACAATCTTCTTTCCGATGGCCCGGTGCAACTCGCCATTGAGCCGGTCAATACCGTGGCGGCCATCAACCAATCCGCTACATTCACCGGCAGTGCTCTCGGCCATCTGCCGATTACTTTTCAATGGTTCGAAAACGGCGAAGCAATTTCCGGCGCGACAAACAACTCTTACACGCTGATCGCCACGTCGGACAAAAATAATCACACGTTCCAGCTAAGAGCCACGAATGTCGTCGCGGGAATCACCTATTCCGCAGTTTCCAGCAACGCCACGTTGACGGTTCGTGTGCCGCTCAATCTGACCTGGGCTGGCGTTGGTCCCGATTGGGACACGGCGAGTCTTAACTGGACAACAGACAACAATACTTCCCAAACCCATTATACCGAGAGCGACAGCGCGATTTTTGACAACCTCGGCGCAGGCCAGCCCAATGTGAACCTGACGCAAGAACTTCATCCCAGTTCGGTGACGGTGAACAGTTCCTCAACTTACAATTTCGGCGGCATCGGTTCAATTGCCGGCCCGGCGTCGCTGATCAAAAATGGTTCGGGCACGCTGGTCATTGACACGACAAACACCTATACAGGCCCCACAATCATCAGCGGCGGCACGCTTCAAGTCGGCGACGGAACAATCTCCGGCGCATTGGGCGCCGGACCGATTACCAATAACGCGGCGCTCGTGCTGCAACCTGCAGCCACTGACGTAATTGCATTGCCCATGGAAATCTCCGGGACTGGAAATCTGACTCTCAGTGGCGCGGCGAATGGCGCAACGATTCTTTCCGGCACAAATAATTACGGAGGAGGAACAACTGTTTCGTCGGGCAGCCTTCATCCTCGGTCCTCGTCCGCTCTCGGAACAGGAAACACCGTTGTGAATGCCGGCGGACAAATTTATGCCGACGTCAATGTGGATCTTGATTCACATCCGCTGACGTTGAACGGCTCTGGAATCTCCAATGATGGCGCATTTCGAAAAGGTGGAGCTGGCGTCACGACATTCGGCGGAACTATTACGCTGGGTTCGGACACGATGATCAACGTGGATGGCGGGGCGGTGTTGAATCTGACGAATGCGTTAGGCATCAACGGTTCGAGCGTGAACGCCAATCTTACCTTGACCGGCAGTGGCGCGGGAAATATTACCGGTCCGGTTTCGTTGGGTCTGGGGAATTTGACCGTCAGCGGGGGCACCTGGACGGTGGGGCCGACCAACAGTTATTCCGGGCTGACGACCATCAGCGCGGGAGCGTTGTTG
>DASSNZ010000076.1:0-12758 GCA_035701135.1 Verrucomicrobiia bacterium | reverse complement strand
CGCGCCCTTTTCGTGTCCGAAAAATTCGCTTTCGATCAGGTTTTCCGGAATGGCCGCGCAATTCAATTTGATGAACGGCGCGTTGGCGCGCGGGCTTTGGCGATAGAGCGCGCG
Source organism: Verrucomicrobiia bacterium (assembly GCA_035701135.1). GTDB lineage: Bacteria > Verrucomicrobiota > Verrucomicrobiia > Limisphaerales > DASXHY01 > DASXHY01. Next base: position 12,644 of record DASSNZ010000076.1, on the reverse strand, counting down.
GGCGACGAGTTCCTTTCCTGTGCCGCTTTCGCCGGCAATCAGAACCGTCGCCTGCGTGCGCGCAACCTTGCGGATGAGTTGGCGAAGATTTTCCATCGCCGGACTGTTTCCGAGAAGTTCGTGGCCGCCGTCCTCTTTTTCCGCGTGCGTGAAATATTCGTTGACCTTGAGAAGCTGATTGAAATTTTCGGCTTTCTTGAGCGTGACTTCCAACTGGTCGTTCGAAAACGGCTTGAGCATGTAATCGAACGCGCCGTTGCGCATACATTCAACGGCGGATTCCACGGAGCCGAAACCCGTGACCATGACAACGAGCGGTTTTTGCGGACGCGACTGGAGTTCGCGCAAAACTTCGGTGCCCTCGCCGTCAGGCAAACGCACGTCGAGGAAAAGAAGGTCGAAGGTATCTTTTGCGAGAATTTCGTGAAGGCCGGCGACGGTTCCGGTGGTGGCGACATCGAACCGGCGTTTCCGCAATTGCTGCTCCAGGTTTTTCCTAACAATCAGGTCGTCTTCGAGAATGATGACTTTTTCAATCGGCATGGCTAAACAAACATCAGGTCGCGGATTGGCGGCGATAAAGTTCGGCGACAAAATGCGGGCGCTGCCGGTTGGCCGAGGGCAGTTCCCGCGCCGGAACTCTGCCGCGACGCAGGAGATTTTGTTCGTTTTCGCGGTCGAGGACAATGATCTTCATCGTCAAATCCTGATTTTGGCGCAGAAGCGAATTCACTTCGGAATGTTTCGCGCGTTCTTCCGCCGGAAGTTTCTGCCAGTTCGCGCGGTGTTTTCGCAGGCCTTCGAGCGATTGGTTGAAGCGCGGAAGGAAATTTTTTCGGAATTGATAAAACTCAAACAACGACGGATTGTCCGTGCGGCGCAGCGTCTGGCCTTCGCGTTCGGCGTTGGCAAGCGCCTCCTGGCACAGCGCGAGATGTTTGCTTAAATCTTCGGCGATTTCCTGCGGCGTATTCATGGTTTTGCGGCGACGGTCTGTTCGGTTGCCTCGCGGCGTTCAAAAGTTTTGTTCGTTGTCCGGGCTTTTTCCATCCACGCGACATAATCTTTTCGCCAGTTGGCCATGTCAAACAGAGAAAGCAAAGCGGGACTGGCGTTCGTGCCGGTTTCCTTCCGGCGATCCATGATTCGCAAATAAGTATCAATCGCTTTTTGCGGCTGATGAAGCTGTTCGTAAACCAGTCCGATCTGATACCAGACCGGCAATTGCCAGGCCGGCGATTTGTCCAGTTCGGCCAGCGTCTGATAAATTTGCAGCGCGCTGAAATAATCGCCTTCCTTGTAAAGCTCGTTGGCAATTCCGTTCCCGGCGCGCTGCTGCCAGTAAATCCAGGTTTGAGGATCTTTTTTGATGTTCGCCTCCTGCGATTGTAGCAAAAGCATCACCTGCCGCATCGCGTCCTGATTGCGTCCCAAACTTTTCAACGCAGACGCGAGTAGAAAACGCACTTCCGGCACGTCCGGCGAGTTGGTGTAATTTTCCAAAAAAACCTGCGCGTGCGCCACCGTGTCCACGTAATTCGTGAGATACGAAAGCGAGCGAATCAGCTTGAATTGAATCTCCGGCGCATTGGTTCCGGCGTAACCATCGCGCGCAAGCCGCGTGAAAAAATCCGCCGATTCCGAATATTTGCCTTCCAGATAATAAGTGTCCGCAATTTCCATCTGCGCGCGAACAACCAGCCTCTTATAGTAATCCATGTTGTCCGTTTGAAGCCGTAGCGCGCTGGACATCACGGCGTAAAATTTGGAAATCGCCATTTCAGGAACGCCCATCCGGCGGTAGAGCAAACCTTGTTGCAGCAGCACATCCGGCCCGTTTGGATCGTCCGGATAACGCTGGAGAAATTGCGCGTAAATCTGTTGCGCCCGGACGAAATCCCCCGTGTCCCGCGTGACCAACGCCAGTTCCAGCAATGCAAGGCGCTTCAAATCGGCTGGCGCGTTTTCCTGCAAAATACGAATCAAGGTTTTCCTCGCCAGATCGGTTTCTTTCCCAAGCCGCTGACCGCGCGCGAGATTCAATTCCATTTGCACGCCGACCCAGACGCCCGATGAATTCGTCGTCGCGCCCAGCAGATTTGTCATCGCATTTTCCAGCAACGGAAAAGAATTCAGTTCCTCCGCGACGCTTTGGATCGGCGCGTTTGATGCCTGCGAAATTGAATTGGTTTCGACCTGCGCAACGGCGACTGAACCCATCGCGAAAACGAAGGTTAAAATAGCGACGAAAACGGAAATCATTTCGCGATTCAATTTTCGGCGTTCGGCATTTAATGTTCGATGTTCCCGAAAATTCATGGAGAAGTGGAATAAGTCGCCTTGCTCGAAGGCGGCGCGGCGGATTGCGGAGATTTAAATTCCACCGGCGCGGATGGTACGATGACGCCGCCGTTCACGGTCGCTCCGCCCGATGGCGCACTGAAAAATTTCAGAAACATCTGCGGCGAAATCGCCGGTTCCGATTGGGTTTTCGGAACAGATGCCGGCGGCGGAACGGAAGATTCCGGAGCGGTCATGTTCGTTTCCGGCGGACTGGCGTTCGTTGATGTTTGAGTTTCAGACGTCTGAACGGCGGGTGTTCCGATTTGCATTTCGGCGGGCGTTTGCGTTTGCGGAATTACAGGCGCGGGCAGGATTTCCGTTTTCGGCGTCGGCATCGGAATGGAATCGGTTTTCGCGGCGGATTGGCTGTTCATTTCCGACGACTTTGGGAGAACGATGCTTTTGAAAGGCTTTTGCCGCGCGCGAAATCTCAATGCCGCGGGACCGACGCTCGGCAAATATCCTGGATTCGGCAGACATTCAAAATCGGCGCGAAGCGACATCGTCGCCGCGAAAAAAACAGCAACGCCCGAGCAAAGAAAATATTTGCCTCGCCGCATGAAACGCAATTTACGATTCGCCGGAAACGCCCGCCGCCCGGCCGATGAACATCGTAAATATATCGGAAGATTCGCGCGAGAACTTTAGCCGCGCGTTATCGCGGCACAGGCGTTCGCGTCCGTGCGGCTTCAAATTACAGCGATGCTTAACTCCTTCCAAAAAGCTTGCGCGAAATTCAAACTCAACCAGAATTCACGCATACACCAGCGGATCGGCCATCCGGTCTGAGTCAGACCAAACTCAAAGTTGGTTCCGGTTTTCTGAAACGATTCAACTTTTAATAACGTGAAATGGCAAAACTCCATTGCCGGATTTGTTCTGTTGGCGATGGCCGTGGCGTTCATCCTGATCTACGTGTTCGCCGCTTCGTCGGCGACGCCTCAACCGGTGCGATTGGTGATTACAGGTCCTGATGGACAAATTTTTTCAGGCAACTATGTCGCCGACGGAGTAACCAATTCCATCAAGGCCATTACTCCGGCCACGATCAGTTTTCCGGCTGGAAATGTTAGTTATGAATTCAAGCGCGACGGCGGCACGGGTGAATTTCGCGTGGCTTTGTATGTTGGAAATCGTTGTCGGACATCCACCACAAGCGCCTCCAGTCAGGGAATACGCGGTGGATTGCACTACAGGCGAGGCAAAGAAAGTTGTTGGGCGTCGCCTTATTGATTCGCGAAGGAATTTGGAAATTCGACATTACCGGCGGTTTTTGCCTCCTCTTTCCTTCTGGAATTCGCGCGCCGGATAATTTATCTCTGGCGCATGGTTTCTTCCGCGTGGTTACTGGCGATTTACTGCGGTTTCGTATTGCTCGCGTCCCTGGGAGGCGGCTGGCTTCCCATGATGTTTCACCTGACGCACACCCGGCTGCAAATGGCGATCAGTTTCGTGGCCGGACTGATGCTTGGAATCGCGCTGCTGCATTTTCTTCCGGACGCAAATGAGCAGTTGAATTCGCTGCATCGGACCGTCGCATGGACTCTGGGCGGTTTTCTCGCAATGTTTTTTCTGCAACGCTTTTTTCATTTTCACCATCACGATTTGCCGGAAGGCGATCCCGAAGATTGCTGTAACGAAACGGAAACCGCTCCGGCGGAAATTCATCATCATGACCATGATCACGTTCACCGCCACGAGGAATCCGATCACGAACATCACCACGCGCATACGCTGGCGGAAAAATCCGCGCGGCAACTTTCATGGATGGGAACGGTGCTCGGCCTGACGTTGCATTCGCTTCTCGACGGTCTGGCGATGGGCGCGGCGGTGGAAGTCGGCGCTCATGGCCACGCGGGATGGGCCGGGCTCGCAGGACTCGGAACGGCGCTTGCGGTGATTCTCCACAAACCGTTCGATTCCATGGCGGTGACAACGCTCATGGCTGCGGGCGGCAGTTCGCGATTTTCGCGCCAGGTGCTGAATGGATTATTTGCGCTGGCGACGCCGCTGGGCGTGGGACTGTTTTATCTCGGCGCAAATCATCTGTCGGGATCCAACGTGATTTTTCTCGGGTGCGCGCTTGCGTTTTGCGCCGGAACATTTCTTTGCATCGCCAGCAGCGATTTATTGCCGGAATTGCAATTTCACTCGCATGACCGATTCAAATTATCCGTGGCGCTGATTGCTGGACTGGCCGTGGCTGTGATTCTCGGCGAATTGGAACCTCACGAACGCAACCCGGTTCCAGCGAAATCCGTTTCCGCGCAAATTCTGGAATCGCAAAATTTCCGCGTTCCCCTGCTCCGCCTGAAATCTCAAAAGACAGAAAGCCCGCAGCTCGCGCCGCGGGCCTGAACTCTTCGCGAAACAAAATCCGAATTTTACTTCATCAACAGCATCTGCCGGGCGCGTTTGATCGCGCTGTTCAGGCGACGCTGATAATGGGCCGGCAGGCCGGTGTATTTGCGCGGCAGAATGCGGCCCTGGTCCGTCACAAACTGGCGAAGCAGCGTGACATTTTTGTAATCCAGCGAGTCGGCGGTGAAATCAACCTTCGGTTTGGGACGCGGCGTGCGGACTTCCGAAAGAGATTTGCGGCCACCCCGTTTGTCCGATTTGTCTGTATTGGTTTTGCGAGGCATAGAATTACTTGATTTCTCTGTGCAAAGTGTGGCGGCGCAAAGCGGGATTGTATTTCTTGATTTCCAGCTTTTCCGTTTGCAGCTTTTTGTTTCGCGTGGTGGTGTAGCGGGAAGGAGATTTACCCTCCTTGCGCGCTTCCGTGCATTCGATGGTGATGATTTCCCGTGGCATAAATTATTCTTTCTCTTTCGCTTTTTCCTCCGGCTCGTCGTCGTCCACTTCAACTTCCGGTCCGCCCAGCGAATCCACCGAGCCGAGTTGTCCGAGCCGACGCTGGCGCAACGCGCCTTCGCGTTCGAGCTGCGCCTGCGCCTGAACGGTGAAACGCGTCCAGGGAATCGCCTCCAATCGCGCCTTCGGAATCGGCTTGCCGGTCAATTCGCAAATGCCGTATGTGTTCTTTTCAATGCGTTTGAGCGCCTCTTCGATTTCGTAAATCGCATCCTGATCGGATGAGAGCAGGCTCAACGCGAAATCGCGGTCGAAATTGTCCGTTCCCGAATCCGCCATGTGCAGGCTGTAACCCGCCATTTCCTGCGCGGATTCCTTGGCGAGACCGTTCATCTGCCGAAGCAACTGATCGCGCAATTCCAGCAGGCAATTGTAAAATTGCTGCCATTCCGGCTTGATTTTGACGTTTCCGTTTTTCCTGCCGTTCACGGCGACCGGGCGTCCGAGGATCGCCGCAGCGGTGGCCAGGCCGGCGGATTTGGCCCGCGCGACCGGTTTCTCGTTTTTCTTTTTCGTAGTCACAACTTCACTAAAATCTGGTTAACTCTGCTCTATTTCTCGAAAGAAATCGCCCTCAGTCCATTGAGGGTGCGCGAATGTATCAAAGGAAATCAAATATTCCACAACAAATTTAAATTATTTTCGCCCATCCAAAAATCGCGGAAACCCAAATGGCGCACGATCTCTGTTCCAGGCAAAAGAGTTCGGAAATTCCGCCTCAAACCGCGAGTTTCTCCAATTCCACCCGTAACAGTTCCACAAGCGGCTTAATGATTTTCGCGCTGAACTCGAACGGACAGCCTGCCGCCCGGAACAGTTCCGGCAAAGGACGCGAGCCGCCCTCCGCCAGCGCATTTTTATAGTCGTTCAACGCTTTCACTTTGTCGCGCCTGGAATTCGCCCAAACCTGGAGCGCGCCGAGCTGGGCGATGCCGTATTCGATGTAATAAAACGGATGCAGAAAAATGTGAAGCTGCCGATGCCACAAATGCGCGCGGCTTTGATCGTAGCCGCTCCAGTCCACGTCGCCGCCGAAACGATCCATCAATTCCAGCCATGCCAGCGAACGTTCCGCGCGCGTCGCGCCGGGATGCGTGTAAATCCAATGTTGAAATGCGTCCACCGTCGCAATCCACGGAAAAATCCCGATAATCCCTTCCAGATGCGTGCGTCGCGCGCGATTCGCATCGGCGGAGGAATAAAACGATTCGAGAAATTCGTTGCCGAGCAGTTCCATGCTCATGGATGCGACTTCGCAGAATTCGATGGGCGGATTCCGGTAGGCGTACAAATTCTCGTCGCGCGTGGCCAGCGCGTGAAATGCGTGACCCGCCTCGTGCAGAATGGTTTCCACGTCACGCTGAACGCCGACCGCGTTCATGAAAATAAACGGCAGCCGCGCTTCGGCGAGCGTGGATTGATAACCGCCCGGCGCTTTTCCTTTTCGATTGGCAAGATCCAGCAGCCGCAACGCCTGCATCTGCTGAAATCCTTTCGCCAGTCCGCCATCCAGGTGGTTGAAAATTTCCTGCGTTCGCGAAACCATTTGCGCCACTTCTTCAAACGGTTTCAGCGCCGGGCGATTCAACGGGTCCACCGCCAGATCCCACGGACGCAATATTTCGAGTTTCATTTCCTTTCGCCGCGCCGCCTGAAGCTCGCGAACGACGGGCATGATTTCCGTTTCGACGGCGTGATGAAACGTTTCGCAATCCGCGGCGTTGTAATCAAACCGGCCCAGCCGCCGAAACGCGTAATCGCGGTAGTTTTCGAATCCCGCATTCCTCGCAATCTGCTGGCGCAACTTCACCAGCCGGTCAAAAATTTCCTCAAACTTTTCCGATTCCTGCAAACGCCGGTTCGCCACCAGTTCCCACGCCTGTTGGCGCAGCGCGCGATCCGGCTCTTCCAGATAACGCGACATCTGCACGAGCGTCCGTTCCTCGCCGCGAAATAAAACCGTCAGCGCGCCGGCGATTTTTTGATATTGTTGGCTGAGCCGCGCCTCCTCGGTTTCGAGCGGCACATTTTCCGGGCGAAACAATTCCACCTGATTTTTCGTATCGCGATCAAAAACGTGATAACGCGAACCCGCGCTCAACAATTTTTCACGCATCGGATGCGCGATGTAAATTTTCGCGAGCGCGAACTGGCGCGGTTTGGTTTGCGGATCAATATGCTCGACGAAATGCAGGTAAGCTTTTTCCGCCTCCGGATTATCCGTGTGACACGTCATCGCGATGTAACGCTTGGAGGATTCCTCGTCCAGCGCGGCGCTCAGTTCGCTCCAGTCGAGCAGCCATTTTTCGAGATCGGCGGCGCTCGCGCATTGGGACGCGCGATTTTCCAGTGCGTCGAACAGCGGCTCCACCCGCGGCCAATCGCCCAAATCAATTTCTTGCGGCACAAATTGACGCGGCTGTCGCGCGGGCAGATTCTCGAATGGCAATAAACTCATGTTCCAAAAATAGTATGCGGCGGGCGGCGGAGCAATGCCCGGAATTTTTTTCGCGACGAAATTTTTTCATCGCACCGGAAAATTCCGCGACAATTTGCTTGGCGTTCGCGGCGAATTGACGATTTACTTTGCGCCGCATGAAACAAAAAGCTTACGCGCGCGCCGGCGTGGATATTGATCTCGGAAATAAAATGAAATCCACGCTGCCGCAATTGCTCGCCTCCACGCATCGTCCCGAAGTGCTAGGAAAAGTCGGCGGGTTCGGCGGCCTTTTCGCGCTCGATGTCCGTAAATACAAACAACCCGTGCTCGTCTCGTCCGTGGACGGCGTCGGCACGAAATTGAAAATCGCGTTTGCGATGGACAGGCACGACACGATTGGCGCCGACCTGGTGAATCATTGCGTGAACGACATTGCGGTGCTCGGCGCCGAGCCGCTGTTTTTTCTGGATTATCTCGGGACCGGAAAGCTTGAACCTCGCGCGTTCAGGGAAATCATCAAAGGCTTTGCGACCGCGTGCGCGGAAAATCGTTGCGCGCTTATCGGCGGCGAAACGGCGCAGATGCCGGGATTTTATCAGCCGGGCGAATACGATGTGAGCGGGACCATCGTGGGCATCGTTGAAAAATCGCGAATGTTGAACGGGCAAAAATCCGTAAAACGCGGCGATGTCGTAATCGGAATCGCGTCCAGCGGATTGCACACGAACGGTTATTCGCTCGCGCGAAAAATTTTCTTCGAACAAATGAAACTCGCGCCGAAAACTTACGTTCCGGAATTGAAAAACACGATCGGCGCGGAACTCCTGAAAGTTCACGTCAGCTACGGCCCGCTCGTTCAGTCGTTGTTAAAACGCTTCAACTCAAAACCCAAAACTCCGAATTCAAAACTCCCCGTCAAAGCCTTCGCGCACATCACCGGCGGCGGATTTGTGGACAACATTCCGCGCGTGCTGCCGGAAAATTGCGATGTCGTTATCCGCAAAGACTCGTGGGATTTGCCGCCGATTTTCCAAATGATCGCCGAACGCGGCGGCGTGCCGGACGCGGAACTTTACCAGGTTTTCAATATGGGAATCGGAATGATCGCGATCGTCTCAAAGGAAAACGCGGAAGCGATTTTGAAATTCATCCGCGCCGCGAAACACAAGGCGTGGATCATCGGCGAAGTCATCGCAGGCTCCGGCGAAGCGAAGGTGGTTTGATGAGTCTTATCAGTTGAATCGTTTTCAAGATTGTATTACATAAGGTGTATGCCAGTGATAACCATCAGAACGAAACGGTCAAAATCTGAACTGTCACGCGCCGCCAATGGCAATATCAATCGCTGGATCAATTCGTTGATTGATGAGGCAATTGAACCGCCGAACACATCATGGCGCGAGCATTTCAAAAAAAATCGGATGCGGGTCAATATTGATGACGTGCTTGAAATGCGAAAATCCGAGCGATGAATTTTGCCGACACAAACTGGCTGATTGCGCTTTACACAAATCCACCCGAAAAGCAAAAAGGTTCGCGACAAAATATTGCGGCGAACTTCATGCGCCGAAACGATGGCCGGCTCGCCTTGTCCCATCCGGTTCTGATCGAAACGCACAACATCCTTTGCAGGTTATCAGGAAAACCCAACCCGGACGAATGGGAGGAATTGCAGGCTGATTTCAAGGCAAAATCTACGTTGACCCTATGAACTGGAGTCTGATGCGAGCGGAAGCCGACCGCTTGTTTGCCCGTTATGCCTGGAAAGAAAAAATCGGCACTCTGGATACGCTGATAGTCGCATCCGCCAAACTCGCGGGCGCGACACGTTTTCTCTCGTTCGATGCGACTGCGGCCGCACTTGCCTTCGCCGAAAACATTCCCGTATTTCCTGTTCTCGAAAATGAGGGGAAAAGAATTCTAAAAAAACTCACCGCGTGACCTGTTCGAACATTGGCCCGATCTGAGTTCCCGGATTTCAATTCGCAGTTCCGCCACATTCATGCCTCCGCGTTCCCCTTCCCCGAATTCCTGCCTCAACTCGCAACTAAAATTCCACTTTCAACTCGCGCGGGCGTGATTCGTTTGAAAATCGGATCCAAAGCAATTTTTCGTCAGCCGAGTATTTGAACTCCGCAAGCGATTTTCCATCCAGTGTCACGACGCGCGGAGATTTCTCGCTGTGCAACAACACCACTGCCGGCGTGTTTGCCACGCCCTCCACGGCAAACGTCAGCGAATCCTTTTTCGATTCCATCGGCAAAGCTTTGCACGCCGAGGCGAGCAACTGAGATTTGCGTCCGCTCATCGCATCCAAATCACGCAGAAAAAATCGGCTGCCCGGTTCGATTTGAATTTCCTTTCTGACCCGCAGTTCCGAATCGAACAGATTCACATATCGTCCATGCAATGTTTTGGTCGCGCCCGGAACGGATTCATCCAATCCGGCTGCGATCACGTAGGGACCGCGACGCAACAAAATGTAATTCGTTTCGCGCCACTTCAATTTAATGTCATCCGCCGCCTGACGCACCACGGAAATCAATTGCGTGTCGCCATTGGAATCGGCCGCGAGTTTGGCGGGATTTTTACGGAACCAGATCACCTCGCCTTTTCCAAAATGCCATTTCGTATTTTCCCCGGAATGGGTTTCAACATCTTCGTTCGATTTCGGAAAATCCAGTTGCTCGAACAAATGTTCGCGCGGCGTGCGGTAATTCCGCCCGTCGCTGTTCCACCATTCCCGCACCGCGTTGAACGGATCGGAATCATCATCGCAAACCACAAGCGCGCCGCCGCGTTTCACCCAATCGGCAATGCTCTTATGCACTTTCGGATCGAGCGGTTTCATTCCGCAATACGACAACAACAGCACGCGAAAATTTTTGAGGTAATTCGGAATGGTTACATTTTCCAATTGCACCGGAGCAACGGGAATTCCGCGTTTCAACAGCGGCATCGCCATTCCGTAAAAATGGCTCATGTGCGCGTCGCTCGGCGCGGGATCGCCGCGCTCGAACATCAGCGAATCGCTCACCATCACGCCAATGCCGCTCGTGCCGCAATCCCACTCGACGCGTTTTTGCTTCATGTCGTTGAGCGTGTTTATCACGGTCTGCAATTCCGTGGCGTATGCGGGCGGAATCGCTTTGCGTTCGGCGGGTTTCGCGGATTTTGGGTAATGCCCGCCAAAAACACGCTCCGGCCATGGCGCGACTTCAAACTGCGAAACCTCCGGTTGAAACAATGACGCGACGAGCGTGCATTCCCAATTGCGCCGGTAATCGTTCCAATCGTGGTTCGGATTGTCTTCGATTGGATCGTTCAAATACCAGACGGTGCGGCCGGTGGCGCGAACGAGATTTTGCATCGCGCCGTATTCCAGAAACGCAGTTTCAAAGGTCCGCTCCTTGAGTTTTCCGCGAAACATATTTTCCGTCCGCGCGGTTCCCGTCCAGACCTGCGCGATGTAGCCGTCGCAACCCTTGAGCCGCGCTAGACTGGATTCAGGACTCACAATTCGCCAATGCGCGTAATTCAGCAAACTGTGCGTCGGCACATAACAACGGACATGCCGCCCGGTGCGTTTGTTGAAATCCTGGATATAATCGAAAACCTGCTGCAAAGCGCGGCGATAAAGAAAATATTTCAGCTTCGACGCGCGCCATTGCGCGTCCACGGAACTTTGCGGCGCCTGCCAGTTTTCGCCGTAATAACTTTTCCATTCGCGCTTGAAGCCTTCCGAGTAGCCGCTGTTCACCCAGAATTCAGGCTCCTCCAGATGAATCGCCTCCGCGCCGGCATCCAGCGCGCGTTGAACGCCAACGCATAAAAATTTTCCGAAATTCGTGCTCGGGCACATGTAATATACATCGCCGCCGTGACTGCTTTTGCGTCCATCGCTGACCGTTTGCGCCTCGTCCTCGTGATTGATGCCGTCGAAACGGCCATAAAGAAAATCCTGGTAATTGCCCCATGAAACGCCGGTCATCACGTGGATGCGATAACCGCGCTCGCGCCACGATTCAATTCGCTCCGGCAATCCGGCGTCAATGCCGTAACAGATTGCGACATCCGAGCGAAGATCTCCATCTTCGCTCCACGGCTTGCCGGTTTGAAAACAGGTGCGCTCCAGAATTTGATTTGGATCGGTCGGAAACGGCGGCGGAAGTTCCGCGGCGAAAACCGACGAAACGATTAAAGCGGAAAAAAAAATTCCGGCGCGCCAATTTTTCCGGCGGAAAAAGCTCATGCTAAATTTTTTTAAATTCACGGCCCGGCTCATCAAAGCGAATCAGCAAAATTCCGTTCGGGAAATCACGGCCCAAGTCGAATGCGATAAAAACGCCGGCTCAAACGTGCGGATTGAGTGTCCTTCCAAAGAAACGGCGGCGCGGCGGAATAGTTTGTCGCCAGCGGAATCCAGTCCGCCGCGCTTCCCAGATTCGTCGAAGCCTCGACAATGTAATCCGGTCCGGAATCGCCGATTACATTCATGCTGAAATTTCCCTGATTGAATGCCAGCATCGAAATCGCCGGTTTTTCGGGCCGCTGCACCGCCACCGCAAAACGCTGCGTCGCGCTCATCGTCGGCGCGCCGTTGTCGTTTACGCGAACCGTGATGGAATGCGCCGCGCCGGATTCGGAAATCGCCGGACGCCACGTCAAAACACCGGTGCTGGAATTGATCGCGACTCCGGCGGGCGCATCCTGAATTCCAAACGCAAGCGATTGCGCGGGCAGATCGGCATCCGTCGCCGTGTTTGTTATCAGCAATGTTCGCCCGGCGAGAATGGACGTGTCAAAAACCGGCGCCAGTCCCGGAGCGTGATTCATCAGCAACGCCACTTCTTCGGAACCGAACACGCGATCAAAAATTTGCACGTCGTCAATCGCGCCGGTCAAAAAACTCCCGCCAACCAAAGTTTGCAGCGCGCCGATTCGCAAATTTTTTGGCGCGTTTTTTTCGCCCGCTGGTCCTTCC
>DASSNZ010000075.1:0-5329 GCA_035701135.1 Verrucomicrobiia bacterium | reverse complement strand
TTGCTCTCGACGCGCGCGCAAAACCAGATGCAGGCGCTTCAGGTCAGCATGATTTTCATCATGCCGTCCGTGTTTTTTTCCGGATTTATTTTTCCGCGCGAGACAATGCCGTGGATTTTTTACGCGATCGGCGCGTGCCTGCCGACGACTTATTTCATTGAACTGATGCGGGCGATTATTTTGCGCGGCGCGAGCCTCGCCGAATTCTGGCTGCATCTGGTTATTCTTAGCGGAATGGGCCTTGGATTATTTGCGCTGTGCGCATTGCGGTTCAGACGAAAGATTGCCTGAAAGCAATAGCACGAGCGACCTCGCCCGTGCTTTATAAAATTACAACTGACGGAAAAAAATATGCGACATCAAAAGTTGTCTATCTCAATTTTCAAATTTTTCGTTGGAATCCTTTGTTTCGTTGCGGCAATCCTTTTACTCGTGCCGATCTCAATTATTTTTGAATTCGCCACATCAGCCGTGGAATTTTTACCTGCCCTGGTTCTGGCGATTTTCGCGTTTATCGAGATCGCTGCTGGTGTATTTCTGATTCGGAAGCGAAATTCAATCCTATCAGTGAAGATGCGGGTCGTGACTGTGATCTGTGTAACCCTTCCGGTTGTTCTGGCGATGGCAGATCCGATATTTGTTCGCGCTCATACCACACGCTCAACCGCCGCGTGCATCAACAATCTCCGCCAAATTGATGCCGCAAAACAACAGTGGGCGATCGAAAATAATAAGTCCACGAATGCCATTCCATCGTGGAATGATATTCTGCTATATCTCAATTGGAAGCCGCGTTGTCCGGAAGGTGGAACTTATGTTCTGGGACGAGTTGGCGAATCGCCAAGATGTTCGATTGGCGGTCCGAGCCATTCCCTTTCGGAATGATTATTTTCCCACAATTCCATTATCCTGCTGTTGCTCGGGCGGCAGATACGTGATGATGCGTGCGCTGCGTTTGTAGGCGAAATAAGAATAAGCCCACTGGATCATCACGAGAATTTTGTTGCGGAAACCCACCAGAAAAATCAGGTGAACGAACAGCCACGTCAGCCACGCTAAAAATCCGGAGAATTTGAATTTGCCAACTTCCGCAACGGCTTTCGAGCGTCCGATGGTCGCCATTGTTCCTTTGTCCCAATATTTGAACGGCGGACGCGGCGACCGGCCCGCGCCCAGATCCATTTCGTCCGCGATAACTTTCGCGGCGTGACGGCCCATTTGCATCGCGGCCGGCGAAACGCCGGGAACGGGTTTTCCGTTTGGTTCAAGCGCAAGCGCCATGTCGCCAATTGCGAAAACCTCGGGATGGTTTGGCAGGCTCAGATCGGGTTTCACTTTCACGCGCCCGGCTTTATCGAGTTCAGCGCCGAGCTTTTTTGTGAGCGATGAAGCGGAAACGCCGGCGGCCCAAAGAATATTTCCGGCGCGAATGATTTCGCCGTCGTCCAATTCCACTTCGTTTTCGCGAATTTCTTTGACGCGCGTGGACGTGCGGACATGGACGCCGAGTGTTTCCAACTGCCGCATCGCGCTCCCGGAGAGGTCTTCCGCCAGGTGCGATAAAACGTTAGGCGAACCTTCCACGAGAATAATTTTCGCTTTGGACGGATCAATGCGGCGAAAATCCCGCGTCAAAACGTGCCGCGCCAATTCCGCAAGCGCGCCGGCGAGTTCAACTCCGGTCGGTCCGCCGCCGACAACAACGGTCGTCATCAGCATTTCGTCTTCAGAAGCATCGAGCGAAGTTTCCGCCTTTTCGTAAGCGAGCAAAATGCGGCTGCGGATTTTCAACGCGTCATCAATCGTCTTGAGTCCGGGCGCAAATTGTTCCCATTCCGGATGGCCGAAATAACCGGTATGGCTTCCGAGCGCGAGAACGAGATAATCGTAGGCCAGCGTGTTTTGCGCGAGAAAGACCTTCTTGTTTGCCAGGTCGAAATCCACAACCTTGTCGAGCAGCACGGTAATGTCGGAGCGATGCGCGAGAATGGCGCGAATCGGTTGCGCGATTTCCGGTGCGGAAAGACCGGCGGTGGCGACCTGATAAAGAAGCGGCTGGAACAAATGATGGTTCGTGCGGTCCACGACGGTAATGCGCGTGTCCGGCCGGTGAAAATGTTTGCAGAATTCCAGGCCGCCAAAACCCGCTCCGAGAACAACGACATGCTTTCGATTCGCGTCCGACATGAACGTAATTTCAGCGAATCGAAGAAAAAAGCAATCGGGCGCATTCCGTGATGCGCGAATTTAGTGATATTTTTAACGCAGAGTCGCAAAGAACGCGGAGTTTGGCCGGGTTGAAATATTTTTCATTTTTCTCCGCGCCTTTGCGTCTCTGCGTTTAAAAAAGCAGCGTAGTTTTTGAATCCAATTTTCAAATGAATGCGGAACCAAAAAAACCGCGATTGCGATTGCGCGTGTCGCCGGTGGCCGAAACGCAAATTCGCGCCGGGCATCCGTGGGTTTTCGCCGGCAGCATTCGCGATCAGAATCGCGCCGCCGAACCGGGCGAACTCGCGGTGATTTATGATCGCAAAGACGAATTTCTCGCCGTCGGTTTGTTCGATCCTGATTCGCCAATTCGCGTTCGGATTCTGCACGCCGGAAAACCGCGGGTGATTGATTCCGCCTGGTGGAAAACGCAACTGGAAAAAGCGATTGAGCGCAGGCGCGGTTTGTTCGACGAAAATACGAACGGCTATCGCGTCATCAATGGCGAGAGCGATGGCTGGCCGGGTTTGGTTCTCGACCGATACGACAGCACGCTGGTTTTAAAAATCTATTCCGACGCGTGGATGTCGAGATTGAAGGAAATTTCGGGATGGATTCAGTCGCGCCTTCAGCCCCGGCAAATCGTTTTGCGGACGAGCAGAAATTTGGAACGCGCCGGAAAACACCCGGAATTTCCGCGCGACGGCGAATTGCTTTTTCCAAAGCGCGGCGAAAAATATCCAGAAAATCCAATTATTTTTCTCGAGTCCGGTTTACGTTTTGAGGCGGATGTTTTGCGCGGGCAGAAAACAGGATTTTTTCTCGATCAACGCGAAAACCGGCGCGCTGTGGAATCGCTGGCGCGCGGGCGAACTGTTTTGAATGCATTCAGCTTTTCCGGCGGTTTTTCGGTTTATGCCGCGCGCGGCGGCGCGATTTCGGTGACGAATCTGGACATCAGCGCCCACGCGCTGGCGAGCGCGAAACGAAATTTCGATTTGAACGCGGCAACCGCGCGTTGCCCGCACGAAACGATTCAGGCAAACGCGTTCGATTGGCTGGGCGCCAACGACCGGCGCAAATTTGATTTGATTATTCTGGATCCGCCGTCGTTCGCAAAACGGGAATCGGAAAGAAACAAAGCAATTGAGGCTTACGAAAAATTGGCGTTGCTCGGATTGCGTCATCTTTCGCCCGGTGGAATTCTCGTGGCGTGTTCGTGTTCGGCGCATGTGAGCGCGGAGGAGCTTTTTGACGCCGTAAAACGGTCGGCGAAGAAAACGGGCCGACGTTTCGATGAATTTCAAACAACGCGCCACGCGCCGGATCATCCGGCGACATTCAAAGAAGCGGAATATCTAAAGGCGATTTATCTGAAAATTTAGAATTCAGAATTTAGAATTCAGAATTTAGAATTCAGGATTCATAGAATCTGGAATTGAAGACTGCCCCTGCTCTCTTTAGAACAGACTGTTCGCCATAATTCCCAACACACTCAACGGTCCCTGATCTTCAAGGCTGTCCGTCGCTTTATCGAGTTTTTGCAAACTGAGTTTCGCGTTCTTGTAAAATTCCTGATCATTGATGAGTTTTCCGACACTCCCCTGCCCTTGATTTATTTTCGAGGAAATTTCGCGCATGTTCGACATGAATGCGGTCGTTTCATTATAGAGCGTTTCATCCTTGATGAGTTTTCCGACCGTGCCCTGGCCGGAATTGATTTGATCCACGACTTTGCGCGCCTGCGCGAGCGTGAGTTTGATGTCGTCCGTCGCGAACTGAAGATTGCTCACGGTGCTGAGGCTCGTGTTGTAAAGCGAGTCGTCGTAAATCAATTTTCCAACGGTCCCCTGCCCGTGCGAAATCTGCGATGAAATGGCTTCCATGTTCGCGATCGTGGCCGTCAGCGGCTCGCGATTCGCCTTCAGAAAATCGGTGAACGGTCCGAGAAGATTTCCAATTTCATCGCCGCTGAAACTTTTCGTGAGGTTTTCAACGCCGCTGGCCACGTTGTCGAGCTTGACCATGATGGAACTGAGCGTCGGGCGCTCCACGGTCGAAAGCACCGTGTCGTCCACGGCGAGCGGCGCGTCCGGCGAGCCGAACGTGAGCGAAACCAGATTTTGCCCGAGCAATCCGGAGAATTCGATGGCGGCAACGCTGTCGGTTTTCACGCCGGCGGTTTTGCGGATTTTCATCGTGACTTTGACTTTGTTCTGGTCGAGTTGGATTTTTTCCACGCGCCCGACCTCCACTCCGGCGAGTTTAACGCGGTCGCCGACTTTCAATTCCTGCGCGCTGTTGAAGAACGCTTCCATGTGATAGCCGCGCGTAAATTTCTCCATGCCGCCGACCATCTGCAAAATCAAAACGGCAGCGAGCGCGGCGAGGACGACGAAAATACCAATCCGGGTTTCAAGAGAATTTTTCATGGGCTAAACTTTCATTCGGGCGTTTAAAATCTGCGTGCAAAAATTTTCGGATAATCGGGTTGGTCGCGCGTTGCATTTCGTCCGGCGTGCCGATGGCAAGAATGCGTCCTTCGCTGATCACCGCGATCCGGTCCGCGACGCCAAACGCGAGATTGCGATCATGCGAAACGACGATGGACGTGACCTGAATGCGCTGTTTCAATTCAAGAATTTCCTCCGCGATCACAACGGCGGAAAGCGGATCCAGTTCGCTTGTCGGCTCGTCGTATAAAATCAGTTCCGGCTCGATCACCAGCGCGCGGGCAATAGCGACGCGTTTTTTCATTCCGCCGGAAAGTTCGCTCGGCATTTTGTTTTCCGCGCCTTTCAAACCGACGCTCTCCAGCGTTTGGGAAACGATTCGCGCGATTTCCTCCGGCGGTTTCAGGCGATGTTCGCTGAGATAAAGCCCGACGTTTTCTCCGACGGAAAGCGAACTGAGCAATGCGCCGGATTGGAACACCATTGCGATGCGATGTTTGCTCATGATTTCCGGCTGCTGAATGGATTCGCCGCCGATGAGAATCTCGCCTTCGTCCGCCGGTTCCAGTCCGATAATTTCCTTGAGCAGAACGCTTTTTCCGCTGCCGCTCGGTCCCATGATGACGAAAATTTCGCCGGGATTGACCGTGAAATCAATTCCCTTG
>DASSNZ010000074.1:0-4853 GCA_035701135.1 Verrucomicrobiia bacterium | reverse complement strand
GTGTCGCCCCGATTCCCTTGGCCCAGGCGAGCGCGATTTTTTTCGCGTCCTTGCCCGGATTCTGATACACGGCGATCAGCGACGGAACGCCTTTTCCTTCGGTGTATTGACGGCGAACGATGTGTCCGGGGCCTTTCGGCGCGACCATGATGACGTTTACGTTTTTCGGCGGAACAATCGTTTTGAAATGAATCGAAAAGCCGTGTGAAAACAAAAGCGTTTTGCCTTTTGCGAGGTTCGGCTCGATGTCTTTTTTGTAAGCGGCGGGCTGCTTTGTGTCCGGCAGCGCGACCATGATTACGTCCGCGCGGCGAACCGCTTCGGCGGTGCTGACGACTTCAAATCCCTTTTCCTTCGCGACGGGAATGGATTTGCTGCCTTCGTACAGGCCGATGATGATATTGCAGCCGCTGTCTTTGAGGTTCAACGCGTGCGCGTGGCCTTGCGACCCGAAGCCGAGCACGGCCAATGTTTTATTTTTCAAAACGCCGAGATCAGCGTCTTTGTCGGTATAAACTTTTGCCATAAAATTTTAGAAACGGAGGCGAAAACTAGCAACGCGGCCCCGGACGGTCAATTTGCAAATTCCAGAATGACTTTTTTGAAATCGCAATTCTCCATTTCACCGTGTGTTGGAAGAAAGGTCATCTCCGGCGTTTTGCAAATTTTTTGACGTTGCCAGCGCAATCACGCGCCCTTCATTTCCAACCGCGCAGTAAAAATGGTAAACCACGCCGTTGTATTTCAACACCCACGGTTTATGCGCGTAGGTTTTGTCGTAGGGTTCGCTCGGCTGAATGAGATTCGAACCCGTCCATTTCGTCCAGTGAACCAGATCATACGAACAGGCAAACGTGTCGAACGCGTGCGGCTGCCAGCCCGCGCCAAAATAGAACATCACCCAGACATCGCCGATTCTCACGATCTGCGGATCGCCGCTGATACCGTTCTTCTTCGCCTCGCCGTTCACGACGACCGGGTTCGTGCCGTAACGATTCCAGTTCACCATGTCGCGTGAAACCGCCATGCCGATCTGTTCGAAACCGTTTTTGTATTTCGCGTTGTAATACATCACAAACGGCCAGCCGAGCGATTCGCCTTCGTCGTGAATGATCTGGCTTTTGTAAAGCGTCCTGGTTTCGAATTCGCGGGCGTCCGGCTGCTTTGGAGTGAGCACGGGATTTGTATCCAGGCGATGCCAGGCGTGCGCGCGCTCCGGATGCCGCGTCCATGCGAGGCCAATGGAAAGTGGATCTGTTTCGTAACCTTTCTTCGCGCCGCCGATGTACGAAAGCCAGAATTTTCCGTCGAATTTTTGCAATTCGTGCGTGCCGTTCCAACGGTAATCCGCCAGCGCAATTCCTCCGTCCGCCTGCCACGCATCCCATCCGCTCCGGCTGAACGGAAGAATTTTGCCCGACTTCGTCCAGTGCAACAAATCATCGCTGCGCGCGAGAAAAGTCTGGTAGCCGACGGAGTTGGTGATCGCCACGTAAACCATGTACCAGTGCGAACCAAACCGAAACACGCTGGGGCAATCCACGGATTCACCGCGCCCCGCGCCTTTCAGAACGACGCCGTATTTGAACGGCGTTTTCACTTCGTCATAAATCTGATGCATCGTCTGCGCGTCCACGTTGCGGCCAATTGGCCGGGCGGGAATAATTTTGGCCGGGCGCAAGGTGCCATCGAAAACGTAATCCTTTCCCGGCTCGGTGTTGAGAACCAACTCGCGGTCGCCGCAGCGGAGCAGACAGGATTTGCCGAGCGTGGAATGAATAGTCGCGCTCTTCAAAGCGCCGTTTTCCCACGCAATGTTCAGAACAAATCCGTCGCGCGCGCACACACCGTTTATCGAACCCGACGGCCACGCTTTCGGCAGCGCGGGCAGCAGGCTGATCACGCGAAGATCGTTTCCGTCGCGCTGTTCGGTCCACTGGCTTTGCAGCAGCAATTCCACCATGCCGGCCGTCGCGCCGAAATTTCCGTCAATCTGAAACGGGCCGCACAAATCAAAAAGGTTCGGCAGGGTTCGCCGCTGAAACATCTCGTCGAGTTGCCGATACGCAAATTGGCCGTCGCCGACGCGCGCCCAAAGCGGAATTCTCCAGGCATAACTCCAGCCCGTGCTGCCGTCGCCGCGCCATCTCAGGAGCCGTTTCGCCGCGTTCCAGATTTTCGGATCCGCCGGCGTGATGTCCGCGCCGGGATACAACGCCCAAAGCGGCGACATGTGGCGATGATTGTTGTCCGGCCTGTCCACGTCATCGAGCCATTCCTGAAGCTGGCCATATTTTCCGACCTGATTGGGCGGAAGCCGGTCGCGCGTTCCGGCGAGTTGCGCGGAAAATTTTTTGTCTTTGTGCAAAATGTTCGCGGCGGCAATCGTGCTGTCCATCAGCGCGCGGATCAATTGATTGTCCATCGTCGGTCCGTAGCAAAGGTCGCCCTGCTCGGGAGAATAGGATGGCGACGTCACGAGCCAGCCGGTTTTCGGATCCTGGATGAGGTCATCCACAAAAAACAGCGATGCGCCTTTCATCGCCGGATAGGCGCGGGCCAGAAATTTTTTGTCACCGGTAAAAAGATAATGTTCCCAGAGCCGATGGCAGAGCCACGCGCCGCCCGTTGGCCAGATGCCGTCAATGTTGTTGATGGGCGCGGAACCGCGCCAGAGGTCGGTATTGTGATGAACCACCCATCCGCGGCTGCCATATTGCTCCTTCGCGGTGCGTCCGCCGCTCACGACCAGATCGTCAATCATATCGAACAGCGGCTCGGCGCACTCGCCCAGGTTGCACAACTCGGCAGGCCAGTAATTCATTTCGCAATTGATGTTCAGCGTCCATTTGCATTCCCATGGCGGATTGAGTTCCTCGTTCCACAGTCCCTGCAGGTTCGCCGGCTGGCCGCCCGGACGGCTGCAGGAAATCAGCAGGTAACGGCCATATTGAAAATACAACGCGGCGAACGCGGGATCGCCGTCCAGACCGGATTTCCTGACCGCTTCGAGCCGCTGGTCCGTCGGCAATTCCGAGCGCGGCGTGTCAACCAGATCAAGCCGGGCCCGCCGGAAAAGACGGCGAAAATCAGCCTCGTGCGCCGCCAGGACATCTTCGTATTTTTTTTGGCTTACAGCGGCAAGATCGCGGGCGCAACGCTTTGACGGATTGGCGCTGATGTCCTGGAAATTTTTAAAACTGGTCGCGGCCACAAGGAACAGCGTGGCGGAATTGGCGTTCGTGACGAGAATGGCGTTTCCGTTCGTCGTCACCGCGCCGCCATCGCAAACAATCCGCGCGCGCGATTCAAACCGAAGCCCGCCTTCCTCAACCCGCCCCGCCAGCGCGAGCGTGTCCGCCGAGATCGCGCGCGTCTGCGAATTGGTCTGCGGGCTGTCCATTTCGAGCGTGAAGTTCACGCTGCCCGGACGATCGGCCGTGACACGAACAACGATGCAGCGGTCCGGGTGACTTGCGAACACGTCGCGCTCAAATCGCGTTTGACCGATGCGATAACGGGTCCGGGCGATCGCGGAATCCAGGTCCAATTCCCGCCGGTAATCCGTCACGTTCCCCTGTTCCGGGAAATGCAGATGCAGGTCGCCGAAGGGTTGATAGGCTTTCTGCCGGACCGGATCGCTCAGAAACGTTTTGCGGGCCACAATTTCCGCTTCCTTCGCTTTTCCGTCGAAGAGCAGCCGCCGGATTTCCTCCAGGTGATCCTGCGCGCCGGCGCGGACATAATCATGCGGATGACCTTTCCAAAGCGTGTCTTCATTGAACTGAATCCGCTCGTCGGAAACGCGGCCAAAAACCATCGCACCCATCCGGCCATTGCCGACCGGCAGCGCATCCGTCCATTTTTCGGCCGGCTGTTGATACCACAAAGTCGCGGCAGGATCGGGCGCGCTTTTGACGTCGGTTGCGCAAAGTGAGATGGAACAAAATAGAATCCAGACCGGAAGAAAACTGCGTCGCGTGAGCATGAAATTGATTTTGATTCCCACCAGACAACGCCATTTGCCCCGAAATCGGAATCAAAAAATTGATAATTGAAATATCAAATTTGCCAAATGCAAAGTCATTCCGGACCGGCGCGATGAAATTTCCAATCGGCTACAATCACACACGCCGGAAACAAAAAGCCGTTCCGCATCGCACGGAACGGCGTTTCCAAGCTTCAGCAGTTTTCGCCGCTCAAGCTTCAAATGATTTTCCGCAACCGCAACTCTGGCGCGCATTCGGATTTGACAGCTTGAATCCGCCGCCGGTCAGCGCGTCATCGAAATCCACGCGCGTGCCGCGCAGATATTTTTCGCTGAACGCATCCACCAGAACGGAAACGCCGTGCATCTCAACCAAAAAATCATTCGGGCGCTCCTCGTCAAACGTCATCGAATATTGCATTCCCGAACAGCCGCCCTGCTCCACGTAAACGCGGAATTTTTTTCCGGAGTTCTCCGGTTTCGCGAGCAACGACTTCACTTCCTGCGCCGCATTTTCAGTGAGCGTAATGACAGGTGAATTGGCTGTCGCGTTCTCTTGCATAGTTACAAATCAAAATTAACCTCCGCCGCCAAAAGTGTCAAACGAACGAGGCCATTGGTTTCCAAGTATTTTTTTTATGCGCGGAAGGATTGATGTGAAATCCGAAATTCGAGGTCCGAAATCCGAAACAATTCCGAAGCTCAAAATCCGAACTGGAAATCCCGCTGGGTCCAATCGAAATGCTAAAAAAAACGCGTGAATAAAAAACAATATTGAAGCTTCCTATGACTGACTGAATCGCACTTCGGTTTTTGGACTTCCGACTTCGGATTTTTTGCAAACACTTCCACGCGAAAAAATCAG
>DASSNZ010000073.1:0-9695 GCA_035701135.1 Verrucomicrobiia bacterium | reverse complement strand
ATCGCTTCCGACGGCCAATCCAAAACCCAGCCTGCTGCCGATGTTCGCGCGATTGGAAGAATTGACGCGCGCGCTGCCAAAAAACACCGCGCCGGATTTGTTGCATTATCTGCATAAAAAAAGTTACGAAAAAGCGCGGCTGTGGCTCGAAGGCAGGAATTCGGAAAATGCGCGCGGAATTTGTCGAGAGTCGGACGCTCGAACAATTTAGCCGTTCACCCTCGCCTCTCGCTTATGTTTGACGACACGATTGCCGCGATTGCGACGCCGGTCGGCGAAGGCGGCCTTGCCGTCATCCGAATTTCCGGTCCGCAGGCTTTGCGCGTCGCCGACCAGGTTTTTTCGCCCGTCGGAAAATTTGCTCTTAAACCTTCCGCCGCGCCGACGCACACAATTCATTTTGGACACGCTAAACGCGATGGCGAAATCGTGGACGAAGTTCTCGCGGCAGTGATGCGCGCGCCGCGCACTTTCACGCGCGAGGACATTGTCGAAATCACCTGCCATGGCGGAATTCTCCCGGCGAAAACCGTTCTCGACGCCGTTCTCGCCGGCGGCGCGCGCCTGGCCGAACCCGGCGAATTCACCCGCCGCGCTTTTCTGAACGGACGCATTGATCTCGCGCAGGCCGAAGCCGTTGCCGATCTGATTCATTCGCGCACGGAACTTGCGTTGCGCGCGGCAAACGAACAGCTCGCCGGAAAACTTTCCCGGCGCATCAACGAGCTTCGCGACGAAATGATCAAAACGCTCGCGCACGTCGAAGCCCACATAGATTTTCCCGACGAAGACATCGCGCCCGATACGAAATCACAACTCATCGGCCGGCTCGAACGCGGCGCGGCGTTCATGGACGAACTGTTGCGCACCGCGAACGAGGGACAAATTCTGCGACGCGGCATTCGCGCGGCGATCATCGGCCGGCCCAACGCGGGAAAATCCAGTTTGCTCAATCAATTGCTCGGTCGCGACCGCGCCATCGTCTCGGCGATTCCCGGAACCACGCGCGACACGATTGAAGAAACGGCGAATATTCGCGGATTGCCCGTGGTGTTCATTGACACCGCCGGGTTGCGCGAGGCGCGGGACGAGATCGAAATTGAAGGTATTCGCCGCAGCCGCGAATCGTTTCAAAATGCGGAATTCATTTTGCATGTCTTCGATGTTTCCGAGCCGCTGACGCGCGAAGATGAAATTTATTTGAGCGAATTCAGCGGAAAAAAACGCATTCTCGTCGGGAATAAAATGGATTTGCCGCCGCAACTTCGATTGCCGGAAAACGTCAATGCGCCGGTTCTCCACGTTTGTTGCCTGACGGGAAAAGGAATCGAGCCGCTCAAGGACGCGATCAAGGCGCTCGTGTGGTCCGGCGAAATCAACAGCGAAATGTTGCAGGTGATGATCAACTCGCGGCATCAGGACGCGCTGAATCGCGCCCGCGCTGCGACGCAACGCACCGCCGATGCTTTGCGCCGCGACGAAACTTTGGAAATCGCGGCAATGGATTTGCGCATCGCGGTGAACGCCGTCGGCGAAATTGTCGGCAAAACCACGACCGAAGATTTGCTCGACATGATTTTCAGCCAGTTTTGCATCGGGAAATAAATCGGATTTAGGTGTCGCGAAATCCGGAAAAACTATCGTTCCCGCGCTTTTAAAATTTCGAATCGCGCCGTGTCGTCGCTGATCAGATTCACCACAACTCCTTTTTTCAAATCGGCATTTTTCATCGCGTTGGAAAATTCCTTTGGCGTCGCGATGGATTTTTGATTGATGGCGGTCACGATGTCGCCCGGTTTGATTCCGGCGCGCGCCGCGATTCCACCCTGATCCACGGAAACAACGATGATTCCGCTGGTCTGGCGCGTTCCAAATTGTTCCGCCAATTCGGGCGTGTTGGCTTTCACGGAAAACCCCACGCTGACCGGCGCGAAATCTGGAATCGAATTTTTGCGCGCGGCAGATGAAGTTTCACCATCGGAAAATGCTTCAAGCTGAATTTCTACTTTCACGTTTTTCCCGTCCCGAAAAACATCGAGTGAAACGGTCTGGTCCGTCCGCTTGCCGCGAATCGCGTCGCGCAGTTCCTGCGCCGTCGCCACGGATTTTCCATCCACTGCCGTGATAACATCGGCCGGGCGCAAATCGGTTTTCGCAGCCGGACCATCTGCGATAATCGAGCGAACGACAACACCATTGCGCGGTCCGTTCAGCCATTCGCGAAAATCGGGTTCATCCTGGAGCGCGCGAATTCCAATTCCCAGCCACGGACGAATGAATTTTCCTTCCGCGATCAATTTCTCCGCGACTTCTTTGGCGAGATTGCTCGGAATGGCAAATCCGATGCCGGTCCGCACTCCGCGAATCAAAGTGTTTACGCCGATCACTTCACCATCAATATTCACAAGCGGACCGCCGCTGTTGCCTGGATTCATGTTCGCGTCGGTCTGAATAAAATCCTGATCCATGCCTCGTCCGCCAAGATAACCCGGAACGACATTCGATCTGTTTTTCGCGCTGATGTGTCCGCAGGTGACCGTGTATTCGAGGTCGAAAGGCGCGCCAATCGCGAGCGCGAATTCCCCGACGCGAATTTTCGAGGAATCGCCAAGCGTCGCGACAGGAAGATCGCTTGCGTCAATTTTCAAAACCGCGATGTCCGATTCACGATCCACGCCGCGAACACTCGCGCGAAAAACACGGCCGTCGCGCAAACGAACTTCGATTTTGTCCGCATCTTCAACGACATGGCGGTTGGTCAAAATGTAACCGTTCTTGCGAATGATGATTCCCGAACCCTCGCCTTGCGAGTTTTCGTCCAATTGCCGATGAAAGCGACGCCAGAATTCATTTGTGGAATCCGGCGTGTCAAAAACAGTTTCAGAAAACGACGGCGGCTTTTCAGTCACCGTGATGACGACAACGCAGGGCGAAACTTTTTCCGCGATTTCCGCAAAGGTTTCATTCAGCCGCCGGGCAAGATCAAGTCCCTCGTCCGCCCGGCAGATTTGAAAATCGCAGGCGATGAACGCAACTGTCGCGACGAGAATTGAAAACAGTTTGAGCGGTTTCATTTCAAAAAATCATGCGCGAACAGCATAAACTGTAACCGCGCGATTCCGCAAACCTGATCAAACAATCGCCGTTGGAAAAATTTGTTTAACCAAATTCTCCACTGGAAAAATATCCGTTAATCGCGCGTGGTAATTCTCGCGCGAGCTATTTGCTCCAATGCACAATCGCCGGTTTGACCTGATTCGCGGAACTGCTTCCGATGCGGATTATAAATTTGCCCGGCTCCCAATCGTATTCCAGTTTGGCGTTGTAGAACTTCAAATCTTCCGGCGTGATTTGGAAAGTAACTTCCCTGCTTTCCCCAGGCTGAAGATGGATTTTCTGGAACCCGCGCAAATCCTCCACGCTGCGAGTCACACTCGCCACCGGCTGGGTCAAATACAATTGAACTGTTTCTTCTCCGGCGAGCTTTCCGGTATTGGTTAATCTCACAGAAGCACGCAATGTCTCATTGCCTTCAAGGTTGGTTTTATTCAGTTCGATGTTTCCGTAGCTGAACGTAGTATAACTCAAACCATAACCAAACAGATACAAAGGCTCGTTCGATGAATCCAGGTAACGGGAAACATACTTTTCCGTCGGATTACTTTTGTAAGGGCGCCCTGTATTCTTATGGTTGTAGTAAATGGGAATCTGGCCGACATTGCGCGGGAATGTGGTTGTCAGCCTGCCTGACGGATTATAGTTGCCAAACAACACATCCGCTATCGCATTTCCAGCCTCGGTTCCGCCAAACCATGTTTCCAGGATCGCGCCGCAATGTTTCGCTTCCCAGGTCAAGGTCAACGGCCTTCCGTTCATCAATACCAGAACAACCGGTTTGCCGGTTTCGACAAGCGCGCGCAAAAGTTTTTCCTGGCCTTTGGGAATTCCAATTTCCGTGCGGCTGGCAGCTTCACCGCTCATTGCCGAGCTTTCTCCCAGGACAGCTACAACCACATCCGCCTTCGCTGCGGTTGAAAGCGCTTCCTGCAACATTTCCTGAGGGGAACGCTTGTCCGTAAAAACGTATTCATGAAAGCCGTTCAATGTTGATCGCAGCACGGGATCATCAATCAGGTTTGCGCCTTTCGCGCTCAGAACGGTCACGGCGGAACCCGTTACGTTGCTGATTCCCGCGGTGACGCTGACGACATCCCGCCAATCGCCGGCAGCATGCCAGCTACCCAGCAAATTACGTTGGTCATCGGCCAGCGGACCAATCAGGGCAATGGTTCCCGACTTTTTCAATGGCAGGATATGTTGATCATTCTTAAGCAACACGAAAGATTCCCGCGCCAGCTCCCGCGCAATTTTCCGGTTTTCCGGAGTAAGTATCTCTTTGGCGGCGCGCTCCTCCGTGCAGCCACGATAGGGATCCGAAAACAACCCGAGCTTGTATTTAGCTTCCAGAATCCGGCGGCACGCAATATTGACCAATTCTTCCGGCACTTCGCCTTGCGCAACCAGACCAGGCAGATACTTCACGAAGGCGTCGCTCATCATGTCCATGTCCAGTCCTGCTTTAATTGATAATTCAGCATCCTTCCGCAAATCACCCATTCCATGTTCGGTCAGTTCGCGAATTGCCGTAAAATCGCTGACGACGAAACCATTAAATCCCCAATCTTTTCTGAGAAGATCCGTCAGCAGCCAATGGTTTGCAGTGGCCGGCACTCCATTGATGTCATTGAACGAAGCCATGACAGTTCCCGCTCCCGCTTCGACAGCCGCATGGTATGGTGGAAAATAGTATTCAAACATTTTGATGCGGCTCATATCCACGGTATTGTAATCGCGTCCCGCTTCCACCGCGCCGTACAAAGCAAAATGCTTTACGCACGCCATGATCGAATCCGTGCGGCTGAGATCGTTTCCCTGGTAGCCGCGAACCATCGCCTTGGCAATTTGCGATCCCAAAAATGGATCTTCTCCCGCGCCTTCCATAATTCGGCCCCAGCGCGGATCCCGGCAAATGTCAACCATAGGAGAAAACGTCCAATCCAAACCATCCGCCGTTGCCTCGGTCGCGGCCAGTCGCGCTCCCCGTTCAATTGCATTGGTATCCCAGCTACACGAAAGCCCAAGTGGAACAGGCTGAATAGTTTTGTGCCCGTGAATCACATCGTATCCGAACAACAACGGAATCTTCAATCGCGTCTCGTTGACGGCCAGCGATTGTAGTTTTCGCATTGCCGCGGGCGTATAGGTATTGAAAACTCCACCCACCAGACCTTGACGGATTTTACCTTCCGCGTTTTCAGTCAATCGCGGCCCCGTTACATCCAATCCCACCGACAGCAAATTCATCTGTCCGACTTTCTCTTCCAGAGTCATTTTGTCCATCAATTGATTGACGAAGTCGTCCATTTTGGAGTTCAGGTCAGTAGATTGGGCGTTGAGATTTCCCAAAGTTGTTGTTCCTAACAAGAACAGGAGTAGAATGCTTTTTCTCATTGTATTATCCTCGCCAGCCCCGACCCTGTTCGCGAAATATCAATTGCGGAAAGCCTGTTTTCAACTGCGATTTGCGTTCACCTCCCACACGCTGGTTTGCTATCATCAGGTATCGCTATTTTTTGCGGGGTCTTGCAATGATATCCAATTTCCGGCGAACGGCTTTGATTTCTTTGGAAATGTGAGAAAGGGATCGGACGATTTATTTCCAGTGGCGATTTGCCATTCCCGAACGACGGCTTTGTCATTATTCGCGCGTCGTCTGCACCGGGAGCGCGGAGAGCGAAACATTTTTGTTCGTTTCACCGAAATAATTCGCCGACCACTCGTTTTCAAACAGCACGACGGGATTTTTGCCGATGTCGTACGCAATCTTTGCGCCGGTCGGCAATGAGAGCGCGTCCAGTTCGTCCTCTTTCATTTCCGGCGGAAGCCAGCGCACAACGGTCCATGGCGCGGATTCCAGGCGCGATTCCGCGCCGTATTCGCTTTGGAGACGATATTGCACAACTTCAAATTGCAGCGGCCCGACGGCGGCGAGCAAAGGTGTTTTCACCGAAGAATGGCGAAGGTAAAGCGCCTGAATCACGCCTTCCTGCAAAAGCTGGTCCAGTCCCTGGCGAAATTGTTTAAATTTCGCCGTGTTAGGATTATGCAGATGCGCGAAGGCTTCCGGCGTGAAGCGCGGGATTTCCCTGTAAATGATTTTCGGATCCGTCGCAAGCGTGTCGCCGATGCCGAAGCTGTCGTGTCCGACCAGTCCAATGACATCGCCCGGAAATCCTTCGTTCACCGTTTCGCGTTCGTTTCCGAAAATTTTGTGCGAGCTGGAGAGGCGGACTTTTTTTTCCGAACGCGAATGAAAAACCGTCATGTCGCGCTCGAATTTTCCCGAGCAAACGCGGATGAACGCGATGCGATCGCGATGGCGCGGATCCATGTTCGCCTGGATTTTGAAAATGAAACCGCTGAAATCCTCCCGCTCCGGCGAAATGAAATTTCCGTTTGCGGACGCGCCATTTCCGGAATTTCCGTTTGCGATTTCTTCCGGCGCAACGGCGTTGCGGCCTTTGGGCGCGGGCGCGTGTTTCAGAAATCCGTCGAGCAAAAGCTGGACGCCGAAATTATTAATGCCGCTGCCGAAAAAAACCGGCGTGGTTTTACCGGCGAGCACCGCCGATTCATCGAAGGATTCGCCGGCGTGTTCGAGCATTTCCAGTTCTTCGACGGTTTTGCGAAATGTTTCGTCGTCCAGGCGATTGCGGATTTCCGGATCATCAATTCCGCCGACGGAAACCGGCGCGCGATGTTGGCCACCGATGGTGCGTTCGAACAGATGAAACTGTTTCGCGCGGCGATCGTAAACGCCTTGAAATTCAAAGCCGTTGCCAACCGGCCAGTTCACGGGAAACGCGCCGATGCCGAGAACTTTTTCCAGTTCATCCAACAGCGCGAGCGGCTCCTTCATCGGACGATCGCATTTGTTCATGAACGTGAAAATCGGCACGCCGCGCTGTCGGCAAACCTCGAATAATTTCCGCGTTTGCGGCTCGATGCCTTTGGCGGAATCAATCACCATCACGACGGAATCCACGGCGGTCAGCACGCGATAGGTGTCCTCGGAAAAATCCTTGTGTCCGGGCGTGTCGAGCAGATTGATGCGATAGCCGTCGTAATCAAATTGCAGGACGGTGGAGCTGATCGAGATGCCGCGTTTTTTTTCCAGTTCCATCCAGTCGCTCGTGGTGGCGCGCTGATTTTTTCGCGCGGTGACGGAGCCGGCGAGTTGCACGGCGCCGCCGTACAGCAACAGCTTTTCCGTCAACGTCGTTTTGCCCGCGTCCGGATGCGAAATAATGGCGAACGTGCGTCGCTTTTGAATTTCTTTTACGATGTCCACAAGGGCGCGAAAAATAGCACAGAACCGCGCGGGAACAAGTGGAGAAAGAAAATCCGGGCTCGCGAATTCAATCGCGGCTTTTCAAATTTCAAACGCCTGCCAATGGAAAATCAGCAAGGAATTTGACGCGTCAATTCCAACCGGTCGGGTTTTTTTGGTTCAAAAAATTCTCGAAATGCGACCGCGTCGTTCTACACTTTTCGGCATGAGCCGGACAACCCGTTCCACCGCCGCGCGCGCGCGCGTTCCCATCGGCTGGCGCAAGGAAGTGGAGCGCGTTCTGATTACCGAGGCGCAACTCGCGCGGCGCATTCGCCGGATGTCGCGGGAAATTGAATCCGATTTTCAAGGGCGTGAAATGGTGATCGTCTCGCTGCTCAGCGGCACGGTGATGTTTCTCGCGGATTTGATTCGCCATATTTCGCTGCCGTTGCGGCTGGATTTCATGGGCGTTTCCAGTTACAGCGCGGGAACGGATTCCGGCGAACTGGTGTTCACAAAGGAATTGCGACTGGATGTCCGCGGGCGCGACGTGTTGCTCGTGGATGATATTCTCGACACCGGAAATACGATGACGCGCGTGCTCGCGAAAATGGAATTGCTCAGGCCGCGCCGCATCCGTACTTGCGTGTTGCTGAACAAAGCGGCCCGGCGCGTGGAG
Source organism: Verrucomicrobiia bacterium (assembly GCA_035701135.1). Lineage (GTDB taxonomy): Bacteria > Verrucomicrobiota > Verrucomicrobiia > Limisphaerales > DASXHY01 > DASXHY01. The sequence goes on along the minus strand of DASSNZ010000073.1, from coordinate 1,623 downwards.
GACATTCAGGCCGATTATGTCGGATTTGAAATTCCGGATTATTTCGTCGTCGGTTATGGATTGGATTTTGCGGAGCGCTATCGGAATCTTCCGTTTGTCGGCGTGCTGCATCCGCACGTTTACAAAGCGGCGATCAAAGCGGTAAGCCAAAAATTGTGAACATCATGCGAATTTCCGTTTCGTTTTATTCCTACTTCAAGGAACTGACCGGTTGCGATTCGACGACGGAAACCCTTTCCAGCGGCGGCACGATTGAAGAGCTTTATGAAAAAATCTCGCGCCGATTTCCAAAACTCGCCGCGATGCGAAAATCCACTTTAATCGCCGTCGGCGTGGATTATCAGCCGCGCGATTATGTTTTAAAGGATGGCGATGAAGTCTCGCTTTTTCCGCCCGTGCAGGGAGGATGAGTTGATTTTCGATTTCCGATTTTCAATTGACGATTTGAAATCGCGTATCCGGAATTTTGCGAATTTATTTTTACGCTCGTGAAACGGCAACTGAACATTACGAATCAACCGATTGACGAAGCCGCGCTGCTCGGCGAACGCGCGATGTCCGAGGGCATGGGCGCGGCGATTTATTTTCTCGGCGTTGTTCGCGGCGCGGAAAAGGATCAAAAGATTTCCGCGATTGAATACGAAGCGTTTCAGAAAATGGCCGAACACCAGTTCAACTTGTTGTTCGACGAAATGGAAAAACGCTGGCCGATCGAATCCGTCCGGCTCGTCCATCGCATCGGTATTGTCAAAGTCAACGAGCCGTCGCTCTGGGTCGAACTGATCGCGCCGCATCGCGGCGAGGCGTTCGCCGCGTGCCAATGGCTCATTGACGAAATGAAACGCGTCGTGCCGATCTGGAAAAAACCTTTGGCGTAAAACGCGCGAATTATTTCGAGGTGATTTTTGCGATGTCGCGCGGAACCCATTGAAGCACATAATACGTCGCGCGATTCGTGCCGACGTTCCGCAAACCATGCATTTCGTTCGACGCGCAAAAAATCATTCCGCCCGCTTCCACGCGATTGGTTTTTCCGTTCTGGACGGCTTCGAGCGTTCCGTTTTTCACAATCATCAGTTCCTCTTCCACGTGTTTGTGCGCCGCGTGCGGCATTTCGCCGGGATTGAGCGTCGTAATGTGACACGAGAAATTTTCCATGATCGCGGTCGGCGCATCGAAAACAGGACGAACTTCGCCGGTCTTCGTCGGCCTGGGTTTGAGATCGCTCCAATTAAAAACACGCGAATGCATGATCGCTTTGGAAGGCGATTGCGCAAACGCCACGAATGCGGCGGTTGCGGCGATCGCGATGGCGGCAACGAGAATATCTCTTCGGGTAATCATGCGGCATTTCTTCCTGAAACGGAATTGAAGTCAAGCGCGCAAAATGTTCGAAAAATTCAATTTTCGCGCCCGCCTCGCAACGAACACGATTCTGCGCGGCGCGTTGAGAACCTGTCCGAAAATCTTCAAGTCTGTCACGAAGCTGGACAACGCCGCATTGCTTCGCGGCAAAACGATTTCGCAATCAGCGGCGATTCTGTCCATTGGCGCGGATTTTGGTGAATTAGCGAATTCTCCGCGAACGATTCCGGTCACCGAAAAAATTTGGCGAAATAATTG